>JANNDD010000929.1:0-6272 GCA_031387365.1 Armatimonas sp.
GAGGAAGGGATCGCGAGTGCAAAGCACGCACGATTCTACTGGGGCTACGACTTTATCCGCGCACTCATGGGTGTTCCCACAAATCCCGCCATCCAGCTGATCCAGCGAGGTCAGGCGAGAGTTGATCTTGCCTTTATACAGGCTGACAACTGGACCGTCACCCCGAAAGATTCCTTAGATGCTCTTAAGTCAGAGGACGGCGATCTCGCACCCGTGCTTGTACCCGATTTGATGTTCAAGAGGTCGCTAGGACGCATCAGTGCTGATGATTTCAAAGCCGAACCCAACCCAAAGACTGCTGTTATGGTGACGTTTCGCGATGGCTCGAAGCATCTAATGCCCCAGCTAGGAGACGCTATTGACCAGATATTCAGCACGTACCGGCAGACGTTTGGGCACCTGCCCGAGGCCAGCCAGCCGCAGATCTACCTCATGGGGCACAGCTTCGGGGGAGTTGTGGCCCGAGCAATCCTCACCAACCCTGAAGGTCCCGATCTCTACGGTGGCCGACTCAACTCTGGCCAGCGTCAGCGGGCCGACTATCTGCGCCGCCGCGTGGTGAATGTCACAACGATCTCAGCACCGCACACAGGAACGATCATTCCCGAGATGACGGGCGATGTGGATCGCATTCTCAAAACGGGCCAGTCGTTTCTTCCCAGCACGGTGTCTCTGAAGAACCAGGGGCCTCTAGGGAAGATTAAGAGCGAGATCGTCGATAAGAACTTGGTGAAGGTTCACGAGGCCCTTGGGAAGGCGATCAAGTCTGCCAGTGGCGACCGAGACTCTCTGCACGATATTTTGCGGATGGCGGAGTACAACCAGGGAATTCTCTCACCGGAGAAAGCGACCCGGGTGGATGGTTCTCTAGTTCCTATCTTCACCCTAGGGGGACGAAACCCGGGGGGGATGTTCTTCGACCGCAATCGCGCGCCCTTTGTCGCAGGAGGCAAAATTCTTCCACACAGCATCATTGATATTATGGGAGCAGGCCGCTTTCCGTCGAACGCGGGGTCGCTGTATCTGATTGAGTCGCTTCTACATCGAGCGGGCTACGGCAAGACAAACGGCAAGCCTTGGGGCGCAGCTGCAATTCCAGAAGCCGATATGATGTCCTCGCCGATGCGAGGCATCACCTCGGATCTTACACCCACACAGCTGTCCAATCGTTTTTCGGTAACCAGCCTCACCCCGATGATCGCGGGAGTCCTCGCTGATGGCTTTTCGAGCAATCCCTATGCGCTCGGCAGTGACGGGGAGAACGATACGGATGGTTTCTGTGGTTTCGACTCGTACCATGGCTTAGGGGTCTCACCCGTCAAGCCTTGGTGGTGGAAGGGCCTCTATGGGGCACGCTATGGCTCGTTTATGCCCTGGGATCTGGACAATCACGGCTCGCTGATGTTCAATATTGGAAACGGTCTCTATCTCTACAATGAAATGGTTTCCAAGGCCGGACCGACCCCTACAAAGAACTCTGACTTAGGCATCTGGGTAACGACACCCGGCAACTCGATGGGAGGGCCTGGCCTCCAGAAAAAACATAACATCACAGTAGACATCACACGTGTCTGGAGCCGGGATGGCGATATCGATCCGCAAATAGGCCGTGAAACGACGAAATTAGGTGATTATGATGTTTATATCCGTGTCGCTGGAAGTCTGAAAAAAATTGCTTGCAAAGATGACGCAGACCAGAGTACCTATGTTGGCAGTCATGGAGTTACGGGCACTCCTCAGTCTGTTATTCCAATAGTTTTGTCCATAATTGACCGTGATCGTGAACTTCCCAACGACCCGGACGATGACTGCGTGCTCTCGCCCGAAAAAGGCCGCGACAATCTCTACATCTACTTTGACACTCGTACCGGCCGAATCTACGGAGATGCCACGGGCAAGGCGGGCGAGGAGATTACCCAGGGAGGCTACACGGGGGTCTACAATCCGGTTGGGATCGCCTTCAAGATTACAGTACAGTAACCCCTTTTCTCAGGATGGTCCGCTGGTGAGCTCGCCAGCGGACTTTTTTTTCGTAAATGTGATTTTTCACGGTTTTCTCACGGTAGGTTCACTGGCGCTTTACGGACGGGGCCTAAGATGGGGACAACTTTACAACCAATCGGTGAGGAACCTAAGATGAACATCAACAACAAGACGATTTTTGCGCTCACGGCACTTGCGACACTGCTAGTCGGTTTGCCTGGAATCTGCCAGGCCCAGGCCCCTGCGGAAGCGACCAAAGCTGTGGCCGAAGCTCCCAAGACAAAACGCGTGATGGTCGTGACTTTCCAGCAGCTGGATCGCAAGATCAAGGACAATATCCCACTGGGCCAAGAAATTGCCGATCGAGTAACGCAGGGGCTTGTTATGCAAGGAGCTCGCGTGGTGGAGCGTGCCGACCTGACCGCAATCGAGAAAGAGCGTGGCTTGATCTCCGGCAGTGGCGATAAAGGGGCCGTTCTGGAGATCGGTAAGCTCAAAGGAGCCGCTGTGGCGATCCTGGGCAAGGTCACGGAGTTTGCTATTGTCGAAAAACAAAGCTCAGCAGGAAACGACGTTGCCAAATCACTGCTAGGCAAGTTCAAACCTGTCAAAGATAAAGTGGTGAGTAAGGCATTCGAGCTACGGGTGAGTATGGATGTTCGCCTAGTGAGTATCGAGACCGGTGATATTCTGGCGGCATCGAGTGTGCTGGTGACAGAGGGCACCGATGAGAGCGATATTAACACGCTCCTGAGCAAGAGCTTTGTGAGCGCGGAGCTGGTCAAGCTGGGGCTGAGTGCGGTGCTGGGAAGCAAGAAAACGGAGCAGGATTCGCAGGCCGCGCCTCCTGCGGATAAGAATTCGGCGTGGAATGAGTCGCAAGCGGGTAAGTGTACGGAGCGCGCCGTGCAGCAGCTTGTGGCGCGGCTGATGGACAAGATCCCCCTCGCCTCCGAGACTGATATCGAGGACATGCGAGTTACCGCGCTTCAGTTCCAGGGGCTTGGGGACTACAGTGAGGCCACACAGATCGTGGAGGTTCTCAGCAAACTTCAGGGAATCGCAGGGGCAGAGCTGAAGAGCTACACCCCGGAGCTGACGGAGATCACCGTGCGGGGGAGTGCGAAGACTCTCAAGGGCATCGTGAGCAGCCTACAAGCCAATGAGTCGCTGAAGGGGTTTAATCTGCGGGTAGTTAGCGCCAACCAGGACAGTGTGGTCTTCAAGAAAGGCTGATGCTACCGGCGATTCCTCCACAAAGGAATCCCCGTATGGAGTTTTTGTATGAGATTGCGGAGGAGGTTCGGGATGACGGAGTTACAAAAAGTGAGGGTACGGGAGCTTTTAGAGAGTGCACTGACTCCTGATGCGCCAGGGGAGCAGCCCCTTTCCGTGCTCTTCTACAGTCGGCTCTTTGAAGTCGCACCCAAGACCCGTGCACTTTTTCATAATGGTCTCTGTGCCCAGGAACTCAAGTTTACCCAGATGCTAGAGGCGCTTTGTGAAGGGCTGGATCGCCTGGACAATCTGGTGCCGATTCTGTGGCAGTCGGGGCGCAACCACAAGCTCTATGGAGCAGAGCGTGCCCACTATGTTGTCGTGGGGGAGGTTTTGTTCTGGGCACTGGAGCAAAAGCAAGCTCCTGTGCCTCGGACCGAGGAGACGAGAGAGGCTTGGCAGGCGTTCTATAGTCTTATCTCCCTGATCATGCAAGAGGCGTCTCAAGCTGCTTGACGAGTGACACCGCTCCTTGAGGAGCACTCCCTGCAAGTGATACGCTTGTGGGGAGTTTTTTATTTTTGAGACAACAAAACCGGGCACAATCTCCACTAACTCTCTGATAGCCATGCTCACGCCCGACCCCATGCTTCTTCTGGAGCACAAGAATCGCATCTACCGACTAGCACTGCGCCTGAGCGCGGGCTGCGTTTCCGAGGCGGAGGACATCACGCAGGAGACGCTTCTGGCGGCGCTCAAGACCTTCCCGCTCTTTATGGGCAAGGCCCAGCTCACCACTTGGCTGCACACCATCACGATTCGTACCTGGCGTGCCCAGCAGAAACGCTCGCCGCTGAAGACCGAGTCGCTGGATGAATCGGAAGGCATTGCGCCCGAAGACATCGCCCTGCGGCTGGACCTAGACCGTGCCATTTGCGCCCTCACCGAGACCCAGCGCGAGGCGTTTGTGCTGGTCAAGGCCGAGGGCTGGACGCATAAAGAGGCCGCCAAAATTCTGGGTGTGCCGCAGGGAACCGTACAAGCCCGCGTTTTTGAGGCCACTCGCCGCCTGCGTGAGCTGCTATCTGAGGAGAGTATCAAATGACCGAAGAAGAACTGGAGCGTCAGGCCAAACTCTGGCACGGGGGAACAAGCTTAGAGTCCGAAAAAACCGAGACACTCCGCGCCGCCCTCATGGCCACCCTTCCGCACGTGCGCCGCCACCGTCGCTGGCAGCTTGGCGGAGTCGCAGCTCTGGTAGTTACCAGCGTGCCCCTGGGAGGTGCTCTGATTGTCTCCCTCAGCGCTGATCCCTTGATCGCCCAGACACGGATCGAGCCGCTTCGTTTTCCTGAGGGCAAATATGGCATTAATGGGCTCGCTCTCGCCACAGATGGCACCGTGGCGGGAGAGTGTGCAATTACAAGTGGCAACAACGGGCTCGGTGGAAGGACTTTAGGGAAACAGGCTCTCGTCTGGCACCCTGGCAGATCCATCGCAGAAACGCTTCGTGTGCCGGGTGCAACCTTGAGTGGGCTGCAGGACTTCCTTCCCAATGGTGAGCTCGTTTGTTACGTCACACGACAAGATCAGCACTTTCAGATCGTTCTCTGGCAACAAGGGAAGTGGCAAAGCCTCCCGCCACTACCTGGCTACTCAAGTTCGTTTCTCAGAGTGGGCTCCGATAGTTTGCGTGTTGTCAGCGCTCCACGAGGACTGGTGGGCTATAGTGCAACGAACAAAAAACTCGACAAACCCCAGCTAACTCTGTGGCATAACGGTAAGCCAGAGCCACTCCCGGAAGGCGTATTGCCTGAGTCGCCCTGGGCGAGCAATACCAAGGGGGACTTTCTGCTAAACACGAAGGGCGATTTCCAGGTGTACTCAGGGGGAAGGTTTACTCCTATTCCCACCGAAGGTAGAGATAGCCACGGGCAGCTCCTCTGGAAAGGTATCCCGCGCCACATTGGGGAAAATAAAACCCTCATTGGGGAGCTGGAGCGTGAGGGCCAGGAGACAACGATTGGGCTCTGGACTTCTCCGACAGCGCAGCCCCGCCCGCTCTGGGAAAAGTCTTCTACGTTAACTAAGCTCCCGCTCCGATGTGCAGATCTTGATGCAGAGGGAAAGGTTGTGGGAGAGATGAAAGACCCCGTCACCGGTGCCATTACACCCTTTGTCTGGAAGGAGGGACGCTACCGCGATCTGCAAACCCTCCTTCCTCTCAATTCCGGCTGGATTCTTCAGGGAGCCATGCGGGTCGCGGGGCGAACCGTGATCGGCATGGGGCAGTACAAGGGCGAACCTGCGGTCTATCGTCTCACGCTTCCTCCCGGCTGTCCGTAGGCTCAGTCCAGACGCCTTACGGGGTAGCCACCCGTCTGGAGGCAGGCTTCGAGGCGAGCAATGTGCTCCTCGCCGCGCACTTCGATCAGCATCTCAACTCCGGTGCGACCGTAGGGAATCTCGGCGCTGATGCGGTTGTGGGTCACTTCCATGACGTTGCCACCCGCTTTTGCGATGGTGTCCAGAAGCGCCGCGAGGCCACCGGGTCGATCGGGGCACGACGTGAAGAAGTGAAAATAACGGCTGGTGCGGATCATTCCGCGCTCGATGAGATCGGAGAGGAGCTTGAGGTCAATGTTGCCGCCGCAGAGAATACAGGCCGTCTGCCCGACGCCAAGCCCCGGATGCGCAAGCAGTGCCGCCAGCCCCGCCGCCCCCGATGGCTCGACCAGCACCTTCATGCGCGTGAGGAGCAAGAGAATTGCCTCGGCGATACGCTCATCGCTCACGGTCACCACATCGTCGGCGAGGGCTTGGATGTACTCGAACGTGCGCTCGCTCGGTGCCTTGATCGCAATGCCATCGGCGATAGTGTCGCACGGGGTCAGGCGCGGCAGGAGCTTGCCCGCATGAAACGACTGTGCCGCCGCGTTCGCCCCCGATGCCTGCACCCCAATAATCCGGCAGCCAGGCCGCGCCGCTTTCACGGCCCGCGCGACGCCGGAGAAAAGCCCGCCACCGCCAATGGGAATAATCACCGTGTCCAGCTCCGGTAGCTCGTCGAG
>JANNDD010000106.1:0-23816 GCA_031387365.1 Armatimonas sp.
GCGAAGTCACCCCCGGCGGTGTGGTATCCACGTTTGCATCCGGGTTTGATACCCCCTACGCGCTTGCCTTCGCCCCAACCATAGCTGCCGCTCCCGAACCCGGCACGCTGGCGCTTCTGGCACTGGGGGGAGGGCTGGTGATCGTCAAGCGACGGCGCAAGTAGGGTTCGCCTCTGCTTCCCTTAAGAAGCGCCTTGGCTCGCACATGAGTCAAGGCGCTTTGTCGTGCCGCACCCGCCTAGATCAGCGGCGAGTAGTGTTGGTGCTACTCGCGAGGGACGCGTTGCAGGAGAGCATCTCTCTGCTGGCGTACCTGCTCCAGTTCTGTCTCAATCCGAGCAGTACGCTCTCGCTCTTGCTGACGCTCCAGAAAATCAAGCCGATGAGCAACAAGGGCAGGACGGTTGAGATGTAGCCGCTGGAGATGAAACTCTCCTGTCTCGGTGAGGCCACGCATAGTGCCATCCGGCAGAGCTTCCAGATGTGTTTCCTCTAAATCGTGGATCGGGTGCAAAATGCGGCGCACACCGCCGGGATTCCAGTAGGCTCCCTTAAAAGTGTTGCAGGCAGGGCAGCAATAGACGCTATTCTCAAGGCTATCAGCTCCCTGTGCGGAGCGGGGCTGGAAGTGATCTACCGTTAGCTGTGCACCAGCCTCCGTCTCCGAAACACCGCAGTAACCACAACGGAAGCGATAGAGCTGGCGAAGTGCCTGAAGCTCAGTGGGCGAGAGTGCCATCAGCCCTGAACAGTAGCCCGAAGCCGGGATTCCTTCTGGTCGAGGGTCTCGATCTCACGGACAAGTAGCTCAAGCCTCTGAAGCGACTCGCGTTTTTGCGTGAGGATCGCCTCCAGCTCTGCCAGGTAGCGGCGACGCTTCTGTCGCTCCGCTTCCCGGCGCGGAGCAAGCCGCGCCTCCTCCGCCGCCTCAACCTGAGCATAGAACGCCGAGAGCTGTGCCGCCTCAGGAAGGCTGAGAGTTTCCCCGGCATCTTCTCGCCGACGCAGTGCCTCGATTTGTGCTTGCTCCGTCTCGCTCATAGCCTGCATTATACCGCTCGCCTACACTAGTGGGGAGTAGTCCGTGGGAACCAGAGGCACGGAAATCACGCCCTTTTCTTTCAGCGTCAGCGCTCCTCCCGCCTCTTTCTCCGATGCCTCTCGCGCCGCTTGCCACGCCTGGTCGGTGCGGAAGGTGTCCCACGACGCTTTGCGCGCTGCCTCACTCGGGTAGGCCATCAGATAGACCAGCGTGTTGTCCGCGCCCTTCTGATCGGGATCCAGCTCCCAGTAGGCGATATTGGTCATCTTGTGCTTCTCAAAGAGCTTGAACGTGTGCTGCCGAAAGCGATTCTGGAGCCGCGCTAAGTTCCCCGGCGACGCGTAGTAGGTTCGCAGCTCAAAGGCCCGTGGCTGCCGTGCGGACTTTGCCGGGAGCTTGGGCGAGAAATCCAGCGTGTGCAAAAACTGCGACTCCACTTTCACGGCGAGCCTGCCGTCTTTTTCGGACTCTTTATAGGCTGCCTGCCACTCGGGATCGGCCCCGAAGGCTTTGAACGCCGCGTTGCGAAACTCGCGGCTCGGGTAGGAGAGCACGTAGTAGAGCTTACGCTCCGGGTTCTCTTTAGTTTCTTTTTCGGAGGGCGTCCAATACCCCACACTGGTCATCCCGTGCTTCTCAAAGAGCTTGAGGGTATGGTTGCGGAAGCGAGCATTGAGGGCATCGAGCTTGCCCTCCCCCGCCGTGTAAATACGAAGCTCGTAGCAGCGCTTGTCGTTCATGGTTCTCATTGTACCCTCCCTGCCCTGAGGGAGGGTGGCCGCAGTCAGGAACGAACAAAGGCCGGGGGGGTTCGCTTCATGACTTCTTCACGACTCGGATTTACCCTGATGTCACTATGGACACAAAAAACTTGCTCGCTCCTCGTCGTCGCTTCCTGATCTCGGCTACTCTGGGCCTGCAAGCGCTTACCCTGGCAACGATGGGCTGCGGGGGCGGAGGGGGCGGCTCTGTCGTTCCCACTCCGACACCCGTACCTGTCTCCACACCCACTCCTGTCCCGGGCGCAACACCCGTACCCGGTGCGACGCCATCACCATCACCTGTACCCGGCGCGACGCCGACCCCGGTGCCGGGTGCAACGCCGACACCGAGCCCAACGCCCTCACCAACGCCTCTCCCCACGCCAAGCCCGACTCCCACGCCAAGTCCGACTCCCGTTCCCACCCCGACTCCCACTCCAACCCCCACACCGGATCCGTTTGCGGGAACCAAAGAGTACACGACACTAGATGTGAATAGCCTCTTCAACTACGCAAATCCTGCCTATCCGGTGCACTACGATGCCAATGTACGCTCCCAGGACAACACGCCCGGCGGCAACCCCGTGACAGACCGAGGGGCAACCCTCGGGCGTGTCCTATTCTTCGACAAGCGCCTCAGCCGCAACGATACGGTGGCTTGTGCGACATGCCATGTACAGAGTACTGGCTTTGTGGACAACAAGACCCTCAGTGTCGGCTTCGAAGGTGGCCTGACAGGAGCACATAGCATGCGCATCGCCAATGCACGCTTCTACACCGGAATGCAGATGTTCTGGGACCGCCGCGCGGCGAGCCTGGAGGCCCAGTCCACCCAGCCGATTCAAGATGCCACGGAGATGGGCTTCGATGCCGCGCACGGCGGAATGGCGGCAGTGGTTGCCAAGATGAACGCACTGCCCTACTACCCCGAGCTCTTTCGCTTTGCCTTTGGCGACAGCACGATCACCGAGGACCGGATCCAGCGCAGCCTTGCCCAGTACGAGCGTAGCATGGTCTCTGTGAGTAGCAAGTTCGACACCGAGTTTGCCAAGGTCTTTAACCCGGGGATTCCGGGCGGAGGAGTGGGCCAGCAGTTCGCGGGCTTCACGAACCAGGAAGAGCGCGGCAAGCAGGTCTATCTGCTCGCCCCCAACCAGGGTGGTGCAGGCTGCGCGGGGTGCCATAGTGTCCCGACTTTTTCTCTGGATCGTAACTCACGTAGCAATGGCCTAGATGCAGGTGAGACAAAGATCTTCAAGTCACCCTCGCTCAAGAATGTCGGAATCACGGGGCCCTACATGCACGATGGGCGCTTTGCCACGCTGGAGCAAGTGGTGGATCACTACATCGGCGGCGTGAAAGATGGCCCCGCGCTCGACAACCGGCTCAGAGGCCCGGGCGGCACCCCGCAGCGCCTGCCCCTTCCTAACACCGACCGCGATGCTCTCGTCGCATTCTTGCGCACTCTCACCGACAACACCGTCACGAGCGATACCAAGTTCAGCAATCCGTTCAAAAAATAGAGGCACACGCTAAGCTTCCAGCAGCCCTAGCCGCCGCCCGATCATGGCAACCAAACAAACTACGAGTAGTAAAAAAGCAATACGCTCAATCCTGTGCATCAGGTAGGTTCAGTGTGTGAAGTGCCGCCTGCCACGCCGCGATCAGCCGATCCTCGTAGGGGTCGCTCTCGGCGGGCTGAGCCTTGCCGTTTGCTTCCATCCAGGCGATTGTCCGCGCCGCACCTGCAGCCCAGGAGACACTCTGGCCAGGGTAGCCGCCGATTGCCTTGATCTTATCGGTGGTGAAGATACTGGGCCAGGCAAAGATCTCGCGCAGCCCGCCGGTCCAGTCTGGCTTGGCGAGGTCAGAGAGCACGCTGGTGGGAATATAGACAGGATTGAACGTCCCACCAACCACCTCGGCAACGACTTTGTGATAATCATTCCACGTGAGATTCTCTTCCCCCGTGATATTGAAGCACTCGCCAATTGTAGCGGGCTTGCCCATCACGGAGATAAAGCCCTCCGCGACATCATCCACATGGCAGCTCGCCCAGAGGCCCGTGCCATCGCCAGGGACAACCACGGGAAGGCCCTTACGCAGGCGATCGGGAAACGTCCCGAACGAGCCCCAGCCGCCCACGGGCCGGATGAGTGTCCCCCCCTCGCCGTAGCTGTGCGAGGGGCGCATCACGGTAACGGGGAAGTCTGGCTCACTCAGAAAAAGCTGCTCACAGACGGCTTTATTCTTGCCGTAGCCCCCAATCGAGTGGTAGGGCTCGCCCTCGGGCGTCGGAATGGTGACGGGTGGGCCAGAGTACACACAGACCGTCGAACAGAAGATGAAGTGCCCACAGCGGCCCTTAAACGCCCGAATGCTCGACGCGGCATCGTCGGGGCTAAAGCAGATCATGTCCACGACCACATCGTAGTGCTTATCCGCAAAGAGCGCCTCAAACGCCGCACGATCACTGCGATCCCCATTAATAACCGTCAGGTTCGGGTGCGCTGGCAGGCGATTCTCACTGCGGCCCCGGTTGAAGCAAGTGACCTGCTCGCCACGCTGAAGCAGCTTACGCGCAATCGCCGTTGAAATGAGGCCCGTGCCTCCCAGAAATAAAACGTTCATGCGGCTATTGTACGCGCTTTTGCCGCCGGTTGAAACCGGCGTCTGCAATGGCTTCGTCCCTCAGCCGCAAAGCCCGTTCCGGGCTAGGGAAAGAGGAGGCTACTCAATAGGCACGTGGATGATCAGCAGACTGTCGGTCGTCCGGGGAGTGGCTCGTCCGCCCTCTATCGTCACCGGAACCAGCTCCTGGGATGTCAGCGCCGTGATCAGCGCCTCATGGGTTCGTGGCACATAGGCGTAGCGATTATTTTTTCCATACACGCCAGGTTGCTCATCGGGCACAGAGCTTGCCAACATCGGGAAGAACCGCCGCGCTGCCTCTTTATTATCGAGCGATGGCGGCGAGGAAACACTACCCCGGAGTGATGGCGGCGAGGAAACACTACCCCGGAGTAGGGTTTCCTCGCCGTAAAAACTAAGGCTGACGGTTTGGGTCGCGCCGGGAGCCAGATTTGGGATAAGAGCGCGTCCTGTGCCAAAGTGAACCTGAACCGACTCCAGGGTGACTCCGGTGTTGTTGGTCAGGGTGCCTTCCAGCAAATCACCCCGGCGCTTTAGGGATGCCGTCACGCCACCGCCCAAGGGCAGATCGGTGGTGTAGAGGCTGACACTGCGCATGGCCCACTGCGGCACAGCAAAGTCCTGGAGACGCGTGGGCTGACCAGGTACTTGATCTGAGCTGAGGCTTGCCAGATCCCCGACCGTCCTAAAGAAAGCCGTATCGGCGGTCGGTGCCGTGAGGCTGTAGGTCGTTCGGTCTGGGGAGTAGAGCCCAAAGCGTGCGACGGCGGCTCCGGTGGTTCTCCCCGCTGCGGTCTCGATCACGGCTGCCGTGTTGTAGAACGCCGTCCGGCTCCGGCCCTGACCGCCCACGACGTAGGCCCCCAGAGCAAAAGCGCCAGCCAGCAGCGGAGTCGTTCCCCACGCCCACTCGCGCTTATCGAGGCGGCGTAGGATCAGGTACTGAAGCGGCACCACGGCAAGTAGGTAGGCTCCCAGAAAGAGCGCGATGGTGGAAAACGGCGGTGCCTGCATCCCCGAGCTTTTCAGCACCAGCGGAAAGAGTCCTCCCCCAGAGTAGGAGTTATAGTCTTCAACTTGCCCAAAATTGACGTGCAGGGAACCGACATAGTTCCGGGGTGCCACCAAGGATTTCACCGAGGGTGTTGCGCTCGTGTGAACGATCCTCCCCGCTCCCAGTAGCTCCACCCGCTCTGCGGTGTCGGTTTCTTCCGGATGCACCAAAATACCGCCCGCATTTACCCAGCGCTCTAGCGCCGCTTTTTGCGCCTCACTTAGCCCCTGCTCGCTGGTCAGGACGACAATTCCAAACTGAGCCAGTGCGCTTGCCTGCTCAGTGAGCTGGCTGGGTGTGGCGGCGACGACCGAAAAATAATCTTCGTCCGGCAGTTCCCTACTGACCGCTCGCTGTCCGGGTGTGCGACGGGGTCCGCCTGGCACGAGTCGGCCCGATTCGCGGTGGACGCCACTGACCTGGCCATTGAGGCCCTCCCATGTGCCCGCGCTCCCGTCTTTGCTGACCACGAGAACTCGCAGGAGCCCTTCCGGCTTTACGGCGGGGTTCCAGGTCTGCGCCGCCACGACATCGCCGCGTGTACTGCGCAGCTGCACTTTGGACAGGGGCCAGCCACTGAGTGAGTAGCGAATGCGCACAGTCACAGTCGCCACTGATGCCCCTGCGGGAAGAGTGACAGGTGCCTGCCACTGCTGCGTCCCCTGGCTGAGGACAACCTCCCCGGAGAAGGCCGCCCCGTCTGCTGGGTTGGTGAGTGTCACCGTGACCGGCTGCTCATAGCCGGGCATCAGAGCCGCACTAAAGTGCGGGGTGAGTGTTAGTTTTGGCCCCGCTGCCAGTGCTGCCGGAGCAGCAAGCAGGGTCAGGCCAAGAAAAGCCGTCAGGGTTAGGCGTCGCATTACAAATAAACTCCTACTGTCACTAACGTCATTATAGGCACATCGGTTACGGCTCTCCTAGAAAATTTCACGGATTCACCACATTCCGTGCCACGCCGTCCCGAAAGGCTCGGATATTAGCACACGTTTCGGCCAGTAGGCGCTCCCGTGAGGCACCCGTCGCCCAGGCGTTGTGGGGCGTGATAAGAGTATTGGGTGCACTCAGGAGCGGGTTGTCCGCAGTGGGCGGCTCGGTGGACAGAACATCGGCGGCGAAGCCTGCCAGGTGCCCGGAGTGCAGTGCCGCTGCAACCACGGCTTCGTCCACGACCGGCCCACGGGCGCAGTTGATCAGCATCACTCCTGGCCGGAGCATGGCGAGAAACGCAGCATTCACCAGCCCCTGTGTCGCGGAAGTCAGCGGACACTGGAGCAGTACCACATCCGCCTGAGGAAGCGCTTGCTCCAAAGAATAGGTTCCGGCACGTTGCGTTTTCGTCACGGGCAGCACCCGCATGCCCAGTGCCTCCGCCACTTGCCCGATACGGCTGCCAATCGCACCGTACCCAACCACCACCAGCGTCTTACCCGCAAGCTCCACCAGCGGCGTCTCCGCCCAGCTCCAGATCCCTCGCGTCTGCCACGCGCCCGCCGCCACCGAGGCCGCGTGCCGCCCCACTTGGTTGCTCAGCTCCAGCAAGAGAGCGACGGCATGCTGCGCCGTGGACGCGGTCGAGTAGCCCGCCACATTGCAGAGCGTCACGCCCGCCGCACGTGCCGCTACGCCATCTACCACATCGTGGCCCGTCGCCAGAACGGTGACCAGCTTGAGCGCCGGGGCCGCCGCAAATGCTTCGACGGAGAGCCTGACTTTATTGAGCACCACCACGTTCGCATCCGCAAGACGCACCGGAAGCTCACCCGGCGTTGTGTGCGCGTGCACCGTCAGCTCCCCAAGACGCTCCAGCTCCGTTAAATCAAGCCCTTCCAGCGCGGGCGACGCATCCAATACGATGATCTTCACGGCGTTATTATATCCGCCCACAGTTACCGCCCACACGAACGTGGGCGTCTACGGGCGTACCGCCATAATGTCGCTCCGCGACTCCGAGAGTTTTGTGAGTCGCGGAGCGACATTCCAGCCGAAGGCTCGCAGACGCCCACGTTCGTGTGGGCGGTAACTGTGGGCGGGTACAATCGTCGTGTGACCTTTCTGCCTGTTCTGATCTTTCTGGCGGCGCTGCTCTACGCCTCCGTGGGGCATGCGGGTGCCTCAGGCTACCTAGCGGCGATGGCGCTGTTTGGAGTACCCCCAGAGATGATGAAGCCGACGGCGCTGGTGCTGAACTTACTGGTCTCCAGCATTGGCACAGTGGCATTTGCCCGTGCAGGGTCATTCTCATGGCGGCTCTTCTGGCCCTTTGCGCTAGGAGCGGTGCCGCTGGCCTACTTTGGCGGCGCGCTGACGCTACCCGGAATCTGGTACAAGCCACTGGTGGGCGTCGTGCTTCTTTTTGCCGCCGTGCGCCTGCTTCTGGGCAAGCTCACCGATGCCGAAAACCCGCAGCCGCCACCCATTTGGGCCAGCATTCCCCTTGGGGCGCTCATCGGGTTTCTGGCGGGGCTCACGGGCACGGGCGGCGGGATTTTCCTGACACCGCTCCTGCTCCTGATGGGCTGGGCAAAGACAAAAGAGGCGGCGGGCACCTCCGTGGCCTTTATCCTCGTTAACTCGCTAGCGGGGCTGGCGGGCAAACCGAGCAGCCTCGCGCATCTGCCCCCCACTCTCTGGCTCTGGGCACTCGCCGCCATCGCGGGTGGCTCGCTGGGCGCACTACTAGGCAGCAAGCGCCTCCCCTCACCCAGCCTGCGCCGCCTGCTCGCCCTCGTGCTCCTCATAGCCGCTGGGAAGTTGCTCTTTGCGATAAAATAGCCCCATGGAAATCGTCACTGAGACTGTGGGCGGAGAGCTGTACCAGTACATTCCGCTGGGGGAGTATGTTGTCCGGGCCATAGGAATTTGTGGGGGGCGCCCGACGTTCAAGTACACCCGAATTGAGGTCGCGGGTGCTCTCAATCGGCTGGCGGCTGGTGAAGCGATGTCCCAGATTGTGGAGGGCTACGGAGACCGTGTCTCCCGTGAGGCCATGCAGGAAGCCGTTGACATTGCTGTAGGGCGGCTACTGGATTCTCTCCCCACGATGCCCGAAGCCACTCAAGTATGATCGTTCTCGATGAACAGCTTCTGCGTCGCTTGTTACGCCACCCTGAGTTTCGCACACGTGCGGCCCGGCTTGGGAAGGCGGTGCGCCTCACACCGACACAGGCATCCTGGTACGGGCGAGAGAATTCAGTTCCGCAAGCTCTGGATAACTGGTAGTGTTGGCTTTGCGATAAAATAAACGTCTATGGCTGAGCTTCCGCCGCGTAACGCGATTACCTTGCATGGGATGCGAATTGACCGTCTGACTATGGAGGGGGTGCTGGAGTATGTCGCCTCGTTCATTGCTTCGGGCAAACCCCATCATATTGTCACTGCCGATGCGTCTATGGTGATGACCTTTCGCGAGGACAAAGACTTCGCCGCTATCGTGGAGAATGCGGCGCTGATCACGCCCGATGGAGCGGGGATTCTCTGGGCCTGCAAGCGGCAGAACACCCCGATTCCTGCCAAAGTCAGTGGCGTTGACCTCTCGGCAAAGCTAGTCGAGATCTCCGGGCAAAGAGGCTGGCGGGTTTTCTTTTTTGGAGGGGCTCCCGGTGTTGCCGAGGCGGCGGCGCAGAAAATGCGAGAGCGATTCCCAGAGGCGGTAATCTGCGGCGTCCGCGATGGCTACTACAAGGCCGACGAAGAAAATGCCGTGGCGGAGCAGATAGCTGCCACAAAGCCCGATATTTTATTGGTCGCCATGGGAATCCCCCGGCAGGAGAAGTTTATCGCGCGGCAAAAAGAGCGCGTGGGAGCAAAGGTTTATATTGGCGTGGGCGGGACACTGGATGTGTTCTCGGGAACCGTTAAGCGGGCCCCCGTCTGGATGCAGAGATCCGGACTGGAGTGGTTTTATCGCATCGCCTCGAACCCCAATGCCGCCCGACTAAAAAAGCTCGCTGCACTACCACGTTTCGCACTGC
This sequence comes from Armatimonas sp., assembly GCA_031387365.1. Lineage (GTDB taxonomy): Bacteria > Armatimonadota > Armatimonadia > Armatimonadales > Armatimonadaceae > Armatimonas. The sequence continues at coordinate 9,481 of JANNDD010000106.1, forward strand.
TCACCCTAATAAAAAAATGAAGATCTGTCTTGAATACGTCTCCGCCAACCCCAATGGCCCGATCACGATCCAGCACGCACGCGCTGCCGTGGTGGGCGACATCCTCGCCCGTGTCTTTGCCGAGGCCGGTCATAGTGTCACACGCGAGTTCTATGTCAATGATGCGCCCGGCACCACTCTAACCGCTTTTGCGCGCAGTGTCGCCGCGGAGGCTGATCCGTTTGCTGCCGAGATCGCCCGATCGGCACGCGGCGCGACACTCTCCGATATTCTGGCCGCCGTGCGCGTGCGTCAGAGCGCCAGCTTGGCCGAGCTGGGTGTCACCTTCGACTCGTTTATCTCCGAGGCGGAGCTGCTCCGCTCCGGCGAGGTAGACAAACTGCTAACGGATCTCACTGCGGCGGGGCACACGACCTGGCGGGGGGGGGCACTCTGGCTCAAGAGCGCTGCACTGGGCGACGAGCAAGACCGCCCGCTGGTACGTACACTGGGAGGAGCGTCCTATCTGGCCAGTGATCTGACCTACCACCGGCAGAAGCTCGCACGCGGCTTTGACCAGCTCATTGATCTGTGGAGCGACGACCATGGGGCCTATGCCGCCCGCACCCGTGCCGGGCTCCGTGCACTGGGCTGCACCGACGGGGCGCTTCGCATTGGTTTAATCGCTCCCGTAAGAATTTTGAAGGACGGACAGGAAAGGCGGGTCGGAAGATACGGAGCATCGCCCGCACTGGAAGAGATTCTGCCGCAGACGACGCCTCAGCAGCTGCGCTGGTGGTTTGCCGAAGCGGATCCGAGTACCCCGCAGGTAATAAACCTGGATGTGCCCACACAGGCCCCAGCGCAGCTCCTCGCCGCTCTGGAGCGGCCCTTAGAGAAACAGAAACAGGAAGAAGACGAGGCAGAAACAGCGCTACGTGCCGCATGCGCCGCAGTCGCTCCAGCACTAGAGAAAGCTCGGGAGACACTCTCCCCCCGCCCCGTCGCAGACGCGGCAACGGCTCTTGCCCGTGCACTAACCACCTGCATCACCGCCTCCCCCACCACCATTGAGGAAGCCCACGCGGCCCTCAAAAAACTACTCGCTATCCTGGGAATTTAACTATGCTGAATCTACTGTGCGCTTTGGCGCTGACCACACAAGGGCTTCCCTCGCGCCAAGGGGAGTTCCTACCTCAGCCCGCGCCGCGCTCTGCTCCTCGTGCCTCAGGTTCCACACAGGGAGTCTACACCGACGGAGCTGGGGAGAAGCATCTCTGGCGTGTCGCGGAGAACCACACGCTGCTCTGGGATGGCAAGCCTTTTGTGCCAGTGGGCGGGCTTTTCCAGGTCAAGTCCTGGGCACCCACCGCTACCCCTGCCGACTTCACGGAGGATGTGGCGGCGCTTCAGCGTCTGAAGGCCGCAGGTATTACGGATATCTACCTTCAGCCCCTCAAAGGAGGGATCACCCTTGTGAAGGCGGCGGCACTCCAGCGGGTGCTAGATGCGGCAGAGGCGGAGGGTTTCACCTACGGTATCTCACTGGCAGATGCCCCTCGCACACCGCTGCTGGGCTACCAGATTCTGCCGGGACGCTACCTACAAGATGCGCCCAGCAGCGGTGGACTGGTGCGCTTTCCGGTCAAGGGTCTCAGTAGTGCTCTCTGGTTTCTCGCCGATCCGGGGAGCAAGCAGATCCTCGACTCAGGCAAGGCCGATATTGTTGCGGAGGGAGCGCGCGTGGGGCTCTCGTTCAAGGAGGGACGAAACCGAGTTGTGATCTACCCGGAGCGGCTGTTTCTTCCGGGCGGAGAGCTAGGGCTGCCTAATGTCTGGGAAGGATTTGATAAGTACCGCGACGACCTCTTAACGCTCTTTGGACAAGTGAAGCTGGGCAAGGGATTTCGTTTTTTCTCCGACCCTCTAAGCCTGGCGCTCTCACTTACCGGGGAGTCCCAGCAGATTATCCCCAGCGGCACGGCGTTTCAGAGTGAGTGGGCACTCTATCTGTCCCACCGTTACGCGACCATTGCGAGTCTTGAGGAGAAATGGGGAGTCTCCGAGCGTGGCACCCTAAAAGATTTTACCGAGGCGACACAGCTTATCCCGCTCTGGTGGGCGGAGAAGGGCCTGCCTCAGTTCTTTCACAAAGGCACGCAAACCGTGGTTCCTGCACGTGACACTGCCTCGCGCTTCTGGCAGGATCTGGAGGACTTTAAGACCGAGTCGCTCCGGGGCTACATGGGTCAGCTCGCCATTGCCCTCAAGCGAGGAGTCGCGGAGGTACCTATTGTCTACCGCTCCCGTGGCTTCTCCCCCCTCTTCGCACGGGTGGGGCCACAGGCGGGCTTTGATGGGATCGGGGTGGAGGCCTACGGCAAAGGAATCGAGCCGATCTCCTACACGGGGGCGGAGACCTACGCCCAAGTAACCGATGCCCAGCGCCCGCTCTGGCTCCCGGTTCTCGCGACGCAGGAAGCTCGTTTGCCCGAGACAACGCAGCCAGGCTTTGCCAACAAGCGCCTGCTCTTCTCGATGCTGGATGCCCTGCGCGATACCGGAGCACGGGGATTTTATGTGGACGGTGCTCGCATGGCGGAGCCCACTCGACAGGCATACGATCTCTCTCAGCAGCCAGAGCAGCTCGCCTGGCTCACCGAGTACGCACAGCAACTGGGTGTGCTGGGGATCGCCTCTGTTCCCCAGCCCCGTGCAAACGCAGTTTTCTATCCCCGTGCCCACAAACCTCTCCAGCCCCGCGCACTCCAAGACGGGAGCTGGTGGCTTCCTGCGGACCGAGACTATGTCCTCTACGACTTTGGGAGCGCAGGGAGTGCCTATAGTCTCAGTGAGCCAGAGGGGCCCGTCTTCTACCTCTGGAACCCCACAGGCCCTCGTCAGATCAAACTAAAAATCCCCAAGCAGTCCAGTCTGCCGGGAGTCGCCCCACTCGCCTGGCTGCCCGCCGAGCGTGGGATTCGCACCAAAGATATCCTTACCCTGACCATTGGGCCTGAGCCGCTGCGCCTCTACAACTACGCCTCGCTCCCCCTGCCACAGGAAGCCTTCCCCGAGACGATCACTCGGGCAGAGAGCCTGCTCCAAGCCCTGCTTAAGCGAAAACTCACGGAAGCGACCCTCTACTCAATCCAGCTCAAGAACCTTAAGCAGCGCTATAAAACCGAGATCACCACAACGGCTTATAACGCACTTCGGGACCTACAAACTCTCGTCGCACAAATGAGTTCTCTCTTGCGCCCCTATCTCTGGGTAGAGACGGAGGCGATCGGGGGACACAATTTTGATAGAGTAGAGGATCGGCCTGGTGCCAGTGGAGGACAGGTTCTAACAAGCAGTGCCCGGCCTCTCGATGCCGCGCCCGCACTCGCCACTTTCCCAATCTCCATCAATACCGAGAACTCTCTGCGGCTGTATATTGCCGCTTCCCCACGTGCGTCGTTCCGAGTACAGCTAGACGGTCAACCATTCGGCGGCACCGACTCTCCCGTCCCACAGCCCTTCGGCGAGACTTTTGCGTTGGGGAGCCTTATTTGGTACGATTGTGGGATGGTGGTCATGCCGCGCGGTCAGCACCAGCTAGAAGTACGTACGGAGGGAGCGATCACTCTGGACGCGCTGCTACTCACTCCTCCTGGCTTCGCGCCTAATGGTTCCATACCTCCACCCTTTCAGCCTTAACCTGAAACTCTGGTGAGAGAGTTCTGTCTAAACGATCACTCCCCCTAAGGAAGAAAAGCGATTATGAATCTCTGTCGGATTGCCCTCGTGGCCTTTGTCTTAAGTGTTGCAGGTAATGCCTACGCCCTGCCTGCCTACGCGAAAAAAGAAAACAAGAACTGTGCGTTCTGTCATGTTAACCCTAAGGGTGGGGGCAAGCGGGTCGCCGCAGGGGAGTGGTATAAAACACATAACCGCTCTCTAAAAGGCTTCAAAGCACCGGCCAAACCTGCACCGAAGAAGAAGTAGGCGCTCGTGACGATGCCGCAGAAAACGCCTACAGAAGTCCAGCCAACCGAGCGGATCAAAGATCTCTCGGTATCCCTGCGGATTGTCCACGAGGAAACCAACTTCGACGAGCTCAAAAAAATTGGGGGCGCATTCGCCACCTCGTACCGCGTCCCCACCTATGAGCTTGCCTACAAAGCACCCAATAAGCTCCGCGTCGAGGGAAAAGCAGGGCCACTTTCGGCAACCTTGATCTATGTAGGGGATAACAAGACCTATCGCATTGGTGTCTTCAAAAAGACCGAGGACTGTAAAGGCAACCCCGCAAAGAAACAGAGCCTGATGGATGTCGGGGTCTTTGCAAAAGACTGGCTTACCACCGACTACCAGGCCGTTTTCCAGCGCCGTGAGGGCGCTCTTCTGGTTTATAAACTCGTCCAGCGCGGCACCGACAGTAAGAGCCACGAGCAAGTCTGGGTCAATCCCAAGACACTGCTAACGGAGAAGCGTCTCTCTTTTAACAGTGAGAACGAGCTTCAAAAAGAGCTGCGCTATATCAAGGCCCGTGAGCTACGACCGGGGATTTTCCTGCCCTCACGTGTCGAGATCTATAATCAGTTTGGTAAGCTTGGTGCGGTGCAGACCGTTGAGTCGGTTCAAGTCAATACGGGCCTGCCGGAGAGTCTGTTTCAGCTATGAGAAAGCGGGGGGGGCTCAGCACCTTAGGCATCTCCGCACTCTTAGGCAGTATGCTCTGTGGACTCCCCGCTCTGGCACAGCTACCGCCGCCCGAGCGGCCTAATTTTTTTGCCATCTACCCGCCCGTGCCCCGCGGAACCTTTCAGCCGGGCCGCCCCCCCGCCTCCACTGCCTCACGTGACCCAGATTTAATTGGCCCCAAGCCGTTTTACCGTAGCCCAGAGACTTGGCTCTTTGGAGGTGCTCTGGACTGGCGCTTCCGCAATGGCAGTAAAGATACCCGAGGCGGCTATATCGCGTCGGGGCGCTACACATTAGACTACATCCGTGCCAACCCCAAAGACGGCGACGAGCGCGGCGGGGTACGCCTCCAGGTAGTAAGTGAGTCTGAGGGGCCACGGGGGACAGCACTTAACCGTGTACGTGCCTCGGAGGCTTATATCTTCTATCGTTTTCTTCTGCCGGGGGTAGATGCCACTGTGAGGGCCGGTCAGTTCGTGATCCCCTTCGGGCTAGCCGCCGTCTACGACACGCCGCTTCAGCCGATTCAGTCACTCTACGAGAAGTCTCTGGGGCTGCGAATCGACACGGGAGCGATGCTGGAGGGCAGCTACGGCTCCTACCGCTACTATGTCGCCGCCACCACGGGCTCTGGCCCGAACCGTTCGGATTTCGACGGCAATAAAGTGGTGGTCATGCGGCTGGAGAGCATGTTCCGCACGCAGGCCGAGAGCGGTCGCCTCCAGCTCGGCGGCTCGATTCTGACGGGTCGCGGCCCGCTGACCACGTTTGATACCCAGCTTCCCGCCTCGGGAACCTCCAGCGCACGGCAGTTTATAGACAAAACCCGTATGGCCGCGGATGTGATTTATAAGCTGGAGAAGCTCCAGGCACGCGGCGAGATTGTCTTTGGGGCAGATGGCCAGAACCCGGTCTGGGGCTACTTTGGTGAAGGAAACCTTGCCATCGCCCGGCACATTACCGCAGTAGGCCTGATACGCAGCTGGAAGTTCGGCGACAAACCGCAGTCCGCAACGGCACTCGGGGCAGGAGCCAACTACCAGTTCAACCGTGGCATAACCCTCCGCGCACTCTATGAGTACGAGCGTGATGTCCCCAGCAAGGCTGCGGGTGGCAAAGCCACGATTGAGCAGCGCTTTACCTTGCAGACCCGGCTGAACTTCTAGTCGCGTACAATCCGGAAGCCCACATACGGACTCTTGAAGCTGGGTAGGTTTCCGCCACGCTGTCCGACCCGCTGTTTGGCGGGGTCGAGGGCAAAGCAGCCGCCGCGCAGAACCCGCTCGGTGGCGCTGGGATCGCGCGCCAGTGGGTCAATCAGCAAGCTGGTGGCGTAGAAATTCCGGACGTAGCTATCCTCGCACCACTCCCAGACATTGCCACAGACATCAAAGAGACCCCAGGCAGTGGGAGCTTTCTTGCCGACGGGGTGAGATTTCTGTCCCGCATTGGCAAAGACCCAGGCGAGCTGTGGCAGTGTCTCCAGTGTCGCCTCGCCGGTTTTTGTCGCGGGAAAAAGCCCGGTGCTTCCCGCGCGCGCTGCGTACTCCCACTCCGCCTCAGTGGGAAGTCGAAAGGTTGCACGGCTGCGCTTGCTGAGCCACTGACAGTAGGCCTTGGAATCGTCCCAGCTCACGGAGTCCACGGGCAGAGTATCGCCCTTAAACGCCGACGGGTTAGCACGGAACTTCTTCCACTGTGCCTGGGTCACTTCGGTCTCGGAGATAAAAAACGGCTTACTGATACGAACCGGACGAGCAGGCTGCTCCTCAGCGGCGAGCCGACTCCAGAGCCCCGCCTTCTGCAAAGCACTTTTCTGAGTTGCCGTGAGGCCGCGCGTGTAAGTGCCCGCGGGAATCTTCACAAACCAGACACCGCCAAAGTACGCTCGGCCAAAGTCGGGAATTTTACTAGCGTCATCATCGGCGGCATCTAAAAACAATCCGGGAGGGGGCGTCTTGGGTGCCCCCGCAACTAGGTTTACATTGCTAATCCAGAGCACAGGGCTCTCGGACGTGGCCTTGGCAATGGAGAAGAGCAAGAGATTTTTCTCGGGATCAGGATTATTGGCGGTGAACTGGACGGCGAAGGGCCTGTCTTCGGTGGTCAAACCGAAGCTCTCTTCCAGCCCAATATTGCGCACCGTGCCCTGACTATCGGCGGTCGTGGTGGCAATGAGCGGCAAGGCATAGGGCTGACTGGCGCGAGCCGTGAACCAGAGCGTGTAGGTCTCGCCGTCTTTGAGCCCTTCCAGCCGGTGACTCAGCCGTGCAATGGTTCCGGGGCGACGGGCCAGATACTCCAGTCGCATTGTCTCTCCCTCATAGGTCACCGAGGGGCCATCGCCTACTTTCTTAGGGGTCACTTCCCAGCCGGAGCCGCTTCGGTCACGTAGATCCGAGACGATGCCGCGCTTAGGGTAGGTCGCAATGGGCTGCTCGACAAACCCGGTGAGGCTATAGCTGTTCTTGGCGTAGTAGAGCCCACGCGCATTGTTCTCCCCGCCGCCCTTTGCCGTGGTATGACAAAAGATGCAGGGCTTCATCTCTTTTTTTGCATAGCCCTGTGTTGCGTGGGCGGGAAGGGCGAAGAGAAGGAGCGACAGAGCCCACCCGATCAGGCTTGTACCCACCCGGCTTGTACCCACCCGGCTTGTACCCACCCGGCTTGTACCCACCCGGCTTGTACCCACCCGGCTTGTACCCACCCGGCTTGTACCCACCCGGCTTCGTTCGTTCCTCACTACGCCACCCTCCCTCAGGGCAGGGAAGGAGGCCGGGGGGATGGGTTTAAAGAGAAAACGTCTGGTAGTCGCTCTGGTCAGGCGGGCCATCGGTGAGGTGAAGCGTCTTTGTATCAAGATCCATAATCGCGCTGGTGACGGTGACATAGTGTTGCTCCGGGGGCTCAGCTAAGTTGCGGTGGCGGCAGAGCCCAAAAGGGTCGTCGAGCGTGTCGCGGAGCGCTGTCTGGATCTTTTCGAGTGTGGTGGGCTTGGCAGCTAAGAGCAGCTCTGCCAGGCGGGCTTCGCGGCGACGCGAGTAGATACGGCGAGGATTAGGCGGCTCGGTAAGACCAAGCACTTCCGGGTTGACAAAGTGATTGGCGTGGGTCAGGACACCGTCCACAGGCGAGAGATATCCCTGAGTGTCTGGTGCGGCCTCGACATCCAGTACAAAGCCCGGCGGCTGCGCAATGAGAAAATTCGTCGAGCAGGCGCGTGGCTCGCTTGTAATTACCGAGACGGCATCGTTGAAGTCGCGCTGGCGCAGAATCTCATAGAAGCGCACATGGGCAGGCTTATTAAAACGCGTCCAGTCGTCGTCGGTCGTGGTGATTCCATTGATCGCCAGCCCAATGCCCTCGGAATTAAAGCCAAGCTTTGCCCCCACAATCCCGGACTCCGTGAACGCCAGCGTTTGAAGACCATCCGGCTCGTGCGTGTGCAAGACCGCGCCCTGCACCTCGGGAATCCAGTCCCAGTTCTGCCCAATAATCAAGTGCCCCTCAGAAGTCGCCTCGGGAAGCAGCGCAAAGAGTGTACAGCCATCGGCCTGCGCCTCACGCTCCATTGCCATCTTACCGAACTGGTAGTAGAGAATCTCGTAGCGGACATTCAGCGCGACAATGTCCAAGAACTCAAACCCACCGCCCTCGGCCACGCCTTGCATATTGACAAAATACGCCGGGCTCTGGCGCTCGATATGCGTTGCGTACTGCGCCGCGATTTCGTGCACGGCGTCGCGCTCCAGTAGCGTCTCACGTAAGAAACGATCAAAGTACACCGCGATATTGGCCGCGATACGGTCTTTGAGCTGCGCACCGTGCTGGCGGCCTTGCTCAAGCGGAGTGCCCGTTAAAGTGATAAGAGGAAGGCTCATAAAAATTAAGGGTTCTCCGGATCTATTCCCAGCGCACGAAGTCGCGCTTGTAGGTGCTCCACTTGCTCCCGAAGCGCATTGCGTTCGGTGCGTAGCTCGTCGTAGCGCTTAAGGCGCTCGCCATCTGAGTGATGGATCGTCCAGGGTGCGTCGCCAGGTGCCTCGAAGCGCAACCCCAGCAACGGGCTGGTCAGATTGGTCGTCTCTTCTTGAAGCACCAGACGATCCTCAGGACTGCGCCAGAACACGGTGAACTCAAACGAGTCGGGGTCGTAGACGTAGTATTCCTGCACTCCGTGGCGCTCATAGAACTCCAGCTTGCGCAGCATCTCACCAAAACGGTTGCCAGGCGAGAGAATCTCAAAGACGACTTGGGGGGCGATATTGCCCTCTTCCCACTGTTTGTAGCTTCCCCGATTGCCACGTGGGCGACCAAAGGCAATCAGCACATCCGGCGCTTGTCGAACAGTCGGCTGGCCCTGCAGGGGATACCAAAGAAGATCGCCCGCAACAAAGACATTATCGCGCGTTGCAAACTCCGCCTCACAACCCAGCTTTAGTGCACAGATTTCCTCAAACTGCTTCGTATTGTCCGCCATAGGTTGGCCATCCGAGTCGGGATAGACAATCGGCTTGACGGTAGTCGAGATGATGGTAGTGGTCGGTGTGGTCATGCCTGCCTCCAGTGCTATTGTACCTGCTTATGCTAGCTGCGCTCAACGGGCTTGGGGTCGTCCGCACCCACCCCAAGACGGTGCACGGCAAGTAAATCTTCGAGGGAGTGGAGCTTGCGTACGAGGGCTTCGACATACTCTGCGGAGGGGGCTTCAAAGTCTAGGCGCAGAACGGCGATACCTTTGGCGCGGTCCGAGCGAGTATTGATGCCCAAGATAAACACCTTGTTCTCTGAGAAGAAGTCCGTGACATCGCGCAGGAGGCCGGTGCGGTCGAAGGTCTCGATAATCATGCCCGTCTCGAAGCGCTCGGTCTGGGAAGGTTGCCAGTCAATCGGGCTCAGCCGCTCCGCCTCGTAAGCGGCGACATTGGGGCAGCCTTCGCGGTGCAGAATAATGCCACGGCCACGGGAGACGTAGCCCAGTACCTCATCGCCCGGAAGCGGCAGGCAGCAGCGCCCCCGCGTCACCGCAACGCCATCTACCCCGCCAGGAGCCAGCGCGAGCTTCTCTTTTACGCGGGGGCGGGAGAAGTCCTCATTGGTCTTCTTTTTTTCTTTTTCTAGCTCCGGTCGCAGGCGGTTGATAACCATACCCAGCGCCACATCGCCAAACCCCAGCGCCGCAAAGAGATCATCCACACTCTCCTTGTTGAGAGTATTTGCCAGGGGCAGCATCTTCTTGCTCTCTCGTAGGATCGCGGTGGAGAGCCCGAGCCGCTCTAGCTCCTCCATCAGTCGCTCGCGGCCCTGCACCACGTTGTCGCTGTACTTGAGCTTGCGGAAGTAGTTCTTGATCTTGCCACGTGCGTGGCCGGACCGTGCAAACATGAGCCAGTCCAGCGACGGTGTGGCTTGCGGGCGCGTGAGAACCTGGCAGATATCGCCGTTCTGAAGCTTGTAGGAGAGGTTCACCACCCGCCCATTCACTTTCGCCTGCACCAAGTGATCCCCTACATTCGAGTGCACGCGGTAGGCAAAATCAATCGGTGTCGCGCCCGCGGGTAGATCCAGCACATCGCCTTTAGGAGTGAAGACAAAGACCTGGTCGGCAAAGAGATCGCTGCTCGCGCGAGAGAGAAACTCGCCGGGGTTAGCCTCGGCTTGGTGTGCATCAAAGAGCTGGGCGCGCAAGAAGGCCATCTTCCTCTCAAAGGCATCCAGCCCCGCCCGGGCCTCCTCGCCGCGCTCTTTATAGGCCCAGTGTGCCGCCACCCCGAACTCAGCGGTCTTGTGCATCTCCCAGGTACGAATCTGCACCTCCAGCGGCTCGCCACGCGGGCCATAGACCTTCGTGTGCAGGCTCTGGTAGAGATTGGCCTTGCGCTTGGCAATATAGTCATCAAACTTGCCAGGAATAGGCAGGTAGGTCTCGTGAATCACGCCCAACGCCCCATAGCACTCCGGGATAGTGGGGGTAATGACACGCAGCGCAATAAGATCGTAGATATCGGTCAGCTCCAGCCCCTGCTTGACCATCTTGTTGTAGATGCTCCAAAGGTGCTTGGGCCGTCCCTGAATATCGGGCGTCAGCCCCGCCCGCTCAAACCCCTCACGCAACTTCTGGATCGCCTCGCGGATATCGTCCTCGCGCTCCACACGGGTGCGGGCGATGCGCTCACTCAGCTCTTTGTACTCCGTGGGGTAGATATACTTGAAGGCCAGATCTTCAAGCTGCCACTTCACCTGCCAGATCCCTAACCGGTGGGCAAGTGGTGCGAAGATCTGCATCGTCTCCTCCGCCACCCGCTGCTGCCGCTCAAGGCTCAAGCCCTGAAGTGTGCGCATATTATGCAGGCGATCCGCGAGCTTAATGACCATCACCCGGAAATCGCGCGCCGTGGCCAGAAGAATTTTGCGGAGGTTCTCTGCCGACGAGTGCGTTTCCAGGCGCTTGCGGCGACGTGGATCCACTTTTCCGGTTTCCGCCTCTTTGGCAGCGGCTTCTTTGGCCGCCGCCGCCATCTCCGGTGCGAGTCGCTCGAAGTCGGCCAGCTTGAGCTTAGTGACGCCATCCACAAGCTGAGCGATCTCCTCTGAGAAGTGCTCTTTGATCTCATCGTGCGTGACACCGCAGTCCTCGACCACATCGTGGAGAAAGCCCGCTGAGATACTGGCCTCATCCATCTCCAGCTCCGCAAGAATCTGTGCCACAGCGACCGGGTGAATAATATAGGGCTCGCCACTCTTACGAAACTGCCCGGTGTGTTTCAGAGTGGCGAAATCATAAGCGCGACGGAGCAAAACCACATCTGCATGAGGGTTATGGCGCTGCACACGCTCAAGAATGGTCTCCAGACTCGCCAACATCGTTAAGGGCTAGTATACGCCTATCCGCTAAATCTTGCCTCGTTAAGAAGAGAAAAATATCTCAGGAGCTGCTCTTGACGCATTTTCCTCAAAGATAAAATTTTTTTATTTTTTTGTCTCTTCTTTGCCTGTAAATTTAGCGGAGATTATTTTTCTCTGATATAACTTCAGTATTACCTGTCAAGGAGTAGAAAAAATCTCCACGGACAGAATAGAAATGAGAAAAAACATGGGACGACGACCAAAAGTATTGACAGAAGGTGCTGAAGTGGCTCCAGTCACGCCCGTAGTGCGCCGACGACGGCGTTCGATAGTAGATCATGGAGCACAGGGACAGATTCTTGTTGCCTCTCTCCTCAAATCACGTGGTACGCAGGGTGCAACGCAGGGCGAAGCGCTTGCCGTTGTGCTCTGGGCACGTGGAATTCATGAAGAAGCCGCTGAGCTGAAGGCACTCTCTACCCGTGTGCGCCGCGCCAAGACCGAGAACGCCGCCGAGCGCCAGGTGGCACTGCTGCTGAACCAGTCGCTTCTGGACGGTGTGCTCTCAGGAGCACTGGCCGTGGATGTCAACGAGTCCGGAGCGATTACTTTTAGCCAGGCATAAAAGCTCAAAAAAGCCTCCCTGACGACTGCCAGGGAGGCTTTTTGTTTTTTCAGATGCGCAGCCGAATCACGTTCCATGAGGCGGCGGGAAGAGTCGCACTTAGCGTCTCGCCGGTCACGGTAGCGCCCGTTGCGGCTTGTGGGACGACGTTATCAGGATCAGTCTCGGTATTAACGGCTTTCAGATTGGCGTGGTGCATCGTGGTCCACTCAATCACCTCGGCCTTGCCAAAGCCACGGAGTGTGGTGGCCAGCTCCAGCGGCTCCGTTAAGTTACGGTTGATCGCAAAGATCGTCAGCTCATCGCCGGACTCGCTCACCACGGCTGTCGTCGCGAGATACGGCGCTTTATCGCGGGTTTTACAGTCGTAGGTGGGCGAGTTAACCGCGCAGCGTAGCGCCGTGCCCCGTCCGTACTGCGAGCACTGCTGCAGCGGATAGAAGATGGTCTGACGCCACGCACCGCCACCGGGCCGGGTCATGATCGGGGCAATCACATTCACCACTTGGGCAATGCAGCCGATCTTGAGGCGATCCGCGTACTGGAGCATCGCCAGCAGCATTCCCCCAATGACCAGCACGTCCTCCATGTTGTAGATGTCTTCAAGCTGGGGCCGGACATCGTCCCAGCGCTGCCCAAGCTGCCCCCAGTCGCCGCTGTGGTACCAGACATTCCACTCATCAAAGCTGAGATTGACGGTCTTCTTGCTTTTCTTAGACGCCTTCACCGCATCACAGAGTGCAATTGCCTCCGCGATAAAGTCGCCCATGTTCTCGGTCTCGGCTAGAAATGCCGGAGTATCGTTGGTTCTATTGTTGTAGTAGGTATGCAGCGACAGATAGTCCACGTTCTCGTAGCTCTCGTGCAGCGACTCCCACTCCCACTTGCCAAAGCTCGCCATGCCGCGCCCCGACGAGCCGCAGAGAATCGTCTCGATGCTACCGTCCACCCACTTCATCAGCTTCGCGGACTCATTGGCGACCCGCCCGTACTCGTAGGCCGTGCGTGCACCCATCTGCCAGGGGCCGTCCATCTCATTACCCAAACACCAGACCTTGATTCCGTACGGATCGGCGGCTCCATGGCTTTTTCGCAAGTCCGAAAGCTGCGTGCCACCGGGATGGTTGCAATACTCCACCAAGCGCCGAGCATCGTCGGCGCCACGGGTACCGAGGTTCACGGCCATCATCGCCTCGGTGCCCACTTTTTTGCACCAGCGCATGAACTCATTCGTGCCAAACTCATTGGTCTCCGTGATTCCCCACGCCAGCTCCAGCCGCCGGGGTCGCTCCGCACGTGGCCCGACACCGTCTTCCCAGTTGTAGCCACTCACAAAGTTACCGCCGGGGTAGCGGATGATCGGCATGGAGAGCTCACGCACCAGCGCAATCACATCCTCGCGGAAGCCCTCGCTATCGGCGGTCGGGTGACCGGGCTCGTAGATGCCGGTGTAGATGTGACGACCCAGGTGCTCGGCGAAACCGCCGTAGACGCGTGGGTCAATGTCGGAGAGGACAAAGTCTTTGTCCAGAGTCAGCGTTGCGTTCATAAAGGTATTTTACAAAATATAATTGGGTTCCGCCATGCCGGGACGGAAATCGCGTGGACGGTGAACGTCCCGCTATGGGGCGAGCAAGTCGCCGCCTCCTCGTTCCTCGTCGGTAAAATCTGAGCGCAGCGAACGGCGGAACGCCCCATAGCCCCACGTTTACCGTGAGGGCTAAATTAAAACCACCTCGTGCGCACCTGCCGTGACCTCGCCGATTACCATTGCCGTCTCGCCCGACGCGCGGAGCGCGGCCAGAGTGGCATCGGCCTGCACGGGGTCTACGACGAGCACCATACCAATCCCCATGTTAAATGTCCGGTACATGTCGGCCTCGGGGACATTGCCGATCTGCTGGATACGCTCGAAGATCGGGAGCACCGTGAAACTGGACTTATGCACCAGTGCGCCGCAGGTCTCGGGGAGCGAGCGGGGGATATTGTCGTAGAAGCCGCCGCCGGTGATATGCGCCATGGCCTTGATGGCGTCGCCACTCTCCAGAAGCGGCAGGATCGCAGGCGCGTAGCAGCGGTGCGGCGCGAGCAATTCCTCGGCGACTTCTTCGATAGGGAGCTTCCCGATCTCAAACAGGACTTTTCTTGCCAGCGAGTAGCCGTTGGTGTGCAAGCCTTCCGACGCTAGACCGATCAG
>JANNDD010000932.1:0-5180 GCA_031387365.1 Armatimonas sp.
ACGGGGTTTTAAGCCAGATCGCGCATGGTAAAGCTCCGCGCGAAGCGCCTCGCAAGAGGGGGCACGGCCAGAACAGTGGCGATGAGTGCTCGTCTTGGATCGTAGATGGGCAGGGGGCGGCCCATTCTGGTGTTGAACTCCGCCCGCTGCGCCACGCGCTGTGCCAGCCGTCGGTGCGTGGCAAGCGTGCTTTCGAGCGACTCTGGCGCTCCGTTCCAGGCGTGGGCGAGGGCTGCCGCGCCGAGAATACCGAGATTCATGCCCTGACCGCCAATCGGACTGACCACGTGCGCGGCATCGCCCAGGAGTGCGACACGGCCTTGCTGGAGCGTATCAGCGACGAACCCCTCGATGCCAAACGGGCTAATCCAGGAGCAGGTCTGTACGGGGAGCCGCCGCCCCGTGCGCGTGAAGATCAGCGTAGCAAGGCTCTCGACATCTTGTGGGCAGCTTGCCTCACCGAGCCGGGCAACCCAGCGGCGCTTCCGATGGGGCAGGGGGAACGACTCGACGATCCCCTGGCGGCTGAAGAACAGAGCCGCGTCGCTGCCAAACTCGGTGTCGTCGGCGAAGTCTCCCATCAGGTAGCGGTCCGGGTAGCGTGCGCCGGTCTGGGTGATTTTTGCGAGGAGGCGAACCGAGCTGTTCTTGCCATCGCAGCCCACTAAAAGTGCCGCGCTGAGAGTTTCGCCTGCCGTGCAGAAGATCTGGACACTTTGTTGGTTTTGCCCAAAGCCTACAAGCGCACAGCCACGGCGGAGTGCGCCGGGCGCAAGGGCTTCCAGGTGGGCCTCAAGGAGTGCCTCCGTGCGTGCTTGTGGCAGGGCGAGCGGGGAGTCCGGGAGGGCGAGCCGACCGCGTTTTTGGGTATCGCAGAAGACCTGGCCGCCGCCGATTGCCACGCCCTCGGCTCGGAGCGCCTCGCCTAGCCCCAGTGTGCTCAAGATATCTAGAGCGGGCGGGTGAATGCCGATGGCGCGGGAGTGCGGTGAGCGCTCGGTGTGGGCTTCGAGTACCGCGATTTTTACGCCACGCTGTGCCAGCAAGCACGCGAGCGTGAGCCCGACTGGCCCCGCGCCAATCACGGCGATCTCTACGGTTTCCATTGTAGTTGGAGCCGAAACGGGGAGGAGGTCTGGACTGTCCAGCCTGCCGGAGTGAGCGCCTGAAGCTCCGCTACCGTGAAGGCACGGCGGATGGAGCGCAGGCCGTCCTCAAGGATATAGGAGCCCTGGAACCAGCCACCGATCAGAGGGAAGAGTGCCAGCGCCCGGTCGTCACGGCAGAGATCGTTGTGCACCACCCGAACCATGGCGAGTCGCTCACAGGCTGTGCACAGAGTGAGGATGTCCTCGTCGGCGAGATGGTGCAGCACGTGGTTGGAGAGCACGAGATCAAAGCGTGTGCGGAGGCTGTACGCATCGGTCTGCTCGAAGCGGACATTGTTTGGGTTCTCCTGCTCGTGTGCGAACGCGATGGCGCGCGGGTCGGGATCCACTCCGAGAAACGTCGCGGACAGACCATCGCGCTGGGCAAGGCGTGCCAGATGCCGCACCACATCACCGCCGCCACAGCCGATATCCAGAACGGTTCGGGCGCCTTCTCCTAACGCGGGGCGAAGCTCGCGCTGGTAGATCTGCGTCCAACCGGAGAGGAGCGCATTAATGGACGCGAACTGTGCGTAGGTGCGCACCAGCTTTTGCGGATCGCAGCCTGGTTCGTCCATACGCTCCCTGAGTGTCTCGGCGCGTGTGCGAAGAAAGTGGGTCATACCGCCGTCAGGAGCGCTGTTTCGATGGTCAGACCCGGCCCAAACGCCATGGCCAGCAGGGTGTCATCTGGAGTAACGCCCCGTGTGAGCAGCTCTTTGAGCACAAAGAGAATCGTGGCGCTGCTCATATTGCCACAGTTTCGCAGTACTTCTCGTGAGGCGGCCAGGGCGGTCTCGGGCAGGCTGAGGCCCTTCTCCACTCTGTCTAGGATCGCTCGCCCGCCGGGATGCACCGCCCAGTGGCTCACTTGCTCCTGGGTGAGGTGGGTCTTACTGAGGATCGGCTGGATCGCAGCAACGACATTGGTCTGAATGATCTCGGGCACGTAGGAGGAGAGCTGCATCTGAAAGCCAATATCGCCAATGGTCCAGGCCATGTCAGAGTCGCCTGCGGGCGCGATTGCCGAGGCGAAGGCATCCAAGCGAAGCGCCGCCACGCCAGCGGGTTCACGGGCGCTGATAACTGTCGCACTCGCCCCGTCGGCGAACACGGAACCCGCGAGAAGATCGTCCATTCCCGCCGTCCACTGCACGTGCAGTGAGCATAGCTCCAGGCAAACCACGAGCACCACGGCATCAGGGTTGGCCTCGCAGAATGCCCGTGCCATTCGTAGCGCGGGGAACGCGGCGTAGCAGCCCATGAAGCCCAGATGGTAGCGCTCCACCGAAGCATGGAGCCCCAGCGCCTTGAGTATCGCAAAGTCCGGGCCGGGCTGGAAGAACCCCGTGCAGGAAACCGTGATGAGATGCGTCAGTTGCTCGGGCGCAAATCCGGGAGCCGCCTCCAGCGCGCGGGCGGCAATACTCGGAAACATCGTGCGGGCCGCCTCTGTGTAGAGTGCGTTGCGCGCCCCTGTAGACGGGCAGAGAAATGCATCGGTTGCTGGGTCGTAGAAAATGCCAGGGGCAGCGCCTGGGAGAAAATCCGTCACTACACTAGCGCGCCGCTCAATCGCCGAGTGGGCATAGAGGTGGTGAATGATCTTCTCCGTGCGCCGGTCACCTTGCGTCACCGAGCGTTTTAGTGCGGCTGCGATATCCTCCTGGGCGTAGGAAGTCGGTGGGAGCAGTGTCTCGATATGGTGGATGTAGACAGACATAGTGGATTGTATCTTTGATAATGCATCCGTATCCCATAAGGTTCCCTGTCTTTGATTTTCTTCTGTAGATCTCATGCCACTTTACCGATACTTTCACCAGGAAGGCGCTTTCATGTGGATCTATAGTAAGAAGTCAAGTGCGGCATATAATATTAATCATGTTGCTCGTTTATTTATCGAAGTCACTGGTTCGGGGGCCGCGCTTAAAGTGGAGATTGGGGGCAAGCCACAGATGCTGGCCTACTACGACGATAAAGAAATGGCCCAGGCGGCGCTGCTGGACATTCTTGCGAAGCGTGAGCTGGGCATCCCTCTCATGCGGATTTAGAGTACAATCGCTGTGTGAATTTTCCCGATCTGCACCGGCACCTGGGGGGCGCAACCCATGCACGTATTCTCTGGGGCTGGATCGAGAAGCACGGTCGTCAGACGGCAACTGCGGCGCGGCTCCGGGAGCAGTTCCCGGACTACGCCGCTTTTTCGTACTTCTTCAACCGTCCTTTTACCGACCTCGCTGACTATCTCACGGTGCACCATCTGGTCGAGGAACTTCAATCCGAGGAGCTGGCCTACTTCACGCACCGCGCCGTGCGTGGCGCGGCAGTCTTTGAGGCGCTGGACTACTTAGAGCTGCGCTTCAATCCCTACAAGCGCACGCCCATTAGCCTCCCCGAAGCCGAGCGCTTGGCGCTCATGCCTGAGGCAGCACTGCAAGTCATTCGTGCCGCCCAGACCGAGTTCCCGATTCGTACCGCCTTCATTCTCTGCATGGACCGAGGCTTTACGCCCGCCCTCAACCGCCAGATTATCGCACTCGCCAAAGCACTCCCGGAAGTCGTTGCTGTAGATTTAGCGGGTCCGTACCAGCCCGGCGGCCCGACGTTGGATCAGTGGGCCGAGCTCTACGCCGAGGCAAAGTCGCTCGGGCTGCACACCACAGCGCACATGGCCGAGTCCGACCCTGCCGACATCCACCCGAGCCTTTTTCCTTACCTAGAGCGCATCGGCCACGGCATCCAGATCGCGCTCCACCGCCCTGACCTGCTCCCCGAGCTCGCCGAGCGCGGTATCTGCTTGGAAGTCTGCCCGACTACCTATCTGCGCACCAACACCCTCCAAGATTTAGCCGAGCTCCGCCCCGTCTTCGAGCGCTGCGCCGCCGCCGGAGTCGCCATCTCGATTGCCACGGATAACCCCGCGCTTCATGGCGAGGCTGGAAAACTCGTCAATGAGTACGAAAAACTCGTCCGCGCCGAAGCCATTCACTTCAACGATATTTTGGCCTATGCCGCCGTCGGGTATAAATTTGCGTTTAGCGCAGCATTGCGGTGACTGTGGTACCTTTGCCGGGCGTGCTCTGAATGGTGAGGGTACCGCCCAGTGCTGTTGCGATGGCGTGGCAGATGGAGAGGCCCAGCCCCGCGCCGCCGTCGTCACGGGTGCGGGCGGTGTCGGGGCGAAAGAAGGGCTGGCCGAGCTTCGCCAAGTGCTCCGGTGCGATCCCACAGCCGGTGTCGGAGACCGTGAGCACGAGTGTGGTGCCATCGCGCGTGGCATGAACCGCCACTTTTCCCTCGGGGGGCGTGTGCCGCAGGGCGTTGCTCACTAAATTGCTCACGAGGCGCACGAGAAGATCGCGGTCCGTGGCAAATGTCAGGGTGGGGAATACCTCCAGCGTCGCAGGAGCGGGAACGGCGGCGAGAAGCGCCTCGGCGAGCCGGACTTCGGTGCGGCGGACGGGGAACGCGCCGTTCTGGGAGCGGGCCAGAAAGAGGAGATCCCCCACGAGGCGGTTCGCCCGGTCCGTGGCATCGTCGGCGCTGGAGATGGCCTCATCGCGCAGGGCGGGCGGTAGATCGGCGCGGCGGAGCAGGCCCAGTGCCGTTTTGATGGTTGCGAGTGGGGTGCGCAGCTCGTGGCTGGCGTGCGACGTGAACTGTTTCTGGCGCGTGAAAGCATCGTTCAGCTGTGCCAGGGAGCGGTTGAGCATCTTCGTGAGCTGATCCAGCTCATCGCCACCGCCGGGTTCGGGCAGATGTTCTGCGAGGTTCTCCGCCTCGATATGGCTGGCGGCCTCGGTGAGCTGGCGGATAGGAGCCAGCGCCCGGCTCGTCAGCCAGAGCCCGCCTAGGCCCGCAACTAGGCAAAGGACGGGCAGGAGCAGCACCAGGCTGTAGGTCACTGAGGCCAGCGCCGCTTCGGTGGGGCCGGTAGGAATCGCCGTCTGAACCGCGCTGTGCGTGTGGCCCTCAGGATCGGTGAGAGGCAAGGTGTAGGTACGCAGCTCCATGCCGTCCTCTTCCCCCTTG
>JANNDD010000124.1:0-2104 GCA_031387365.1 Armatimonas sp.
CGACGTGGCCGAGGGGCTGATCAGCGACGAACCCGAGCCCATCACGCTAGAGATAGACGCCGAGCTTGCCGACACGCGCCTGCTCACCCAAGGGCTCGTGGAGTCGCTTCAGGCGCTTGCTCCCTTTGGCCGCGACAACCCCGACCCGGTGTTTCTGACGTGTGGTGGCATTGTCACGGAGGCAAAACGCGTCGGCAAAGACAACAACACCGCGATCTTCCAGATCAAGCTCCCCGGCAGGCAGTGGCCCACCAAGGCCGTGCGCTTCAAGTCCGGCGACTGGACCGAGCGCGTGCGGCCGGGCGAGCGCGTGGATATTGTCTACAGCCCCAAGCTCAATGAGTGGAACGGAAAAGTCAGTGTCGAGCTCACGCTTCTCGACCTCCGCCCCTCCCTAAACTAGATTAGCTCAGCTTACTAGATTAGCTCAGCTTGGGCAGCTCACTGCGCACATAGGCCACGCGCCGGGCGAGCCGTTCCTTGAGCCCACGCAGCTCGTTCTCAAATCCCCCCACCCACTCCAGGTGGCCGGTCGCCTTCAGCGCATCGAGAGTACGGGGCGCCAAACTGTCAATGCGCCCGTGGAGCTTTGCCAGCGTGAAGTGTTTTTGGCTTGCCTCCCAGA
The DNA here is from genome assembly GCA_031387365.1 of Armatimonas sp. Lineage (GTDB taxonomy): Bacteria > Armatimonadota > Armatimonadia > Armatimonadales > Armatimonadaceae > Armatimonas. The sequence goes on from JANNDD010000124.1 coordinate 626, forward strand.
GCTGACTAATCGTGCGCTTCCTGCCTTCCGGGTGCTCTAAAATCACGTGTGCCACCCGCCCTCCCCAGCCCGGCCAGAGCGACTCCTCCGGGTTTCCCCAGAGCTGATCCATCCCATGAGGAATAAAAACCGCCTTGCCCCTGCTTGGCAGAAAGACTCGGTAGTTATTGGGCTTGCGCACGTAGCCATCCCAGTCCGTGGTAATAATCTGCAGCGCCGCATTGGCGCAGAAGCGCTCCACATCCACCACCCGCTCCACAGCCGCAAAGCCTTGGCCGCACGCCTCCGCCAGCGCCTTCAAGTCGCGCCGCTGATTGTCCGTCCCCGTATCGAGCTTTAGCTCGCCGTCAATATCGGTGCAGAATCCCCCATCGTAGAGATTCCCCTCAGAGTTTTGAAAGTTGCGCCGTAGCCAGGTCTTATCAAAGCCCTCTTTTAATACATACAGTCCCACTTTACGACCATTGAGCTCCACCAGTGCGTGCGCACACCGGCATGCGGGAACTCCCATGGCGAGCGCAAGCTCATTGGCGAGTGGCTCGTGCAGGTAGCTGCCATCCTGGACACCGTTGTTAAGGTGCAGCTTTTCCATCCCAAATAGCTCCTGGCCTTTGACGAATTTATTAATGTTCAGGGTGAGCCCTGGTTTATCGTTCCAGTCGCGCCAGGAACCCGCTGCGCCTTTGAGATGCAGTCCGACATCGGTAAGCTCCAACTGCCCAATGCGAAGCTGGGCTCGAACGGCCTTGCGTGGGTCTTTGCCCAGTAGATCTAGGTTCAGCGCATCCACCGTGATCTGAAAAACAGGCACTGTGCCCACGGGCTTAAAAAGCGCGGCACTCAGGTCTGCGGGAGGCAGCAGTTGGACAAGCTGCCGGGCAATTAAATCGTGCAGGGTCATTGGTAAAAAGGGTACCCTAAAGTCATGCTTGTTGGATTCGGGCTGATCAATAAAGACTTCGTCGCCATCGTTCCCGCCTGGGAGCGCGACACAAAAGTGCGAGCGACGCGCTACTTTGAGCAAGTGGGCGGCCCAGTGCCTGTAGCACTCACGGCGGTGGCAAAACTAGGAGGGCTTGCCTGTGTTCACCTCGGGGTAGTGGGCGATGATAGAGACGCTGATGATCTGGCGCGCAGTCTGGATGAGCAAGGCGTCTCCTCGGACTTACAGCGGGCATCGGGCATCGTGACAAGCCGCTCTCTCGTGCTGCTCGATGAGCGGGATGGCTCGCGAACGCTCGCCAACTACGCCGAAGAGCTACCGTTCATGACCTTCACTCCCGCCCACGACGAGCTTCTGAGCCAGGCAAGCCTTCTCCACCTAGACGGTCGCGATCTGGACGGTGCGCTCCATGCGGCGCAAACCGTGAAAGCGGCAGGTGGCCAGGTCTCTTTTGATCTAGGCACGATGCGCCCGGGCCGTGAAGCGCTCTTCCCCCTCTGTGATATTATCCTTGCCAGCAAGGGCGGCGGCGCGGG
>JANNDD010000146.1:0-13388 GCA_031387365.1 Armatimonas sp.
TAGGGGGTAGGTGTCACCGAAAACTCAGGCTCCAGAGCTTGAGATAGTCCGCATTGACCAGGCTCTTGGCGTGCCCGTCTAAGAAAGAGACATTGTTACGATACGCCTCGCGGCTTCCAAAGAGCCCCTTGCTCCCGTGCCAGTACCCCACGGCATCGAAAAACAGCCCGATTCCCGCAGGCCCAACGCTCTGATTATTGGAGAAATCCGTCGCCTCTAAACTCGAAATAGGCCGCTTCAGTAAGATAATCTCCGTGCGTGTGATGTAGCTCGATCCCCACTTTGCATAGCTGCTCGGGTGCGACGGTAGATACGTCCCTTCAAACGGCCCACAGTTGTCGAAGCCCCCATCGGCTGGGCAGCGCCAGATGTCGCGGCTTTTCATGTAGGGCATCAGGACTTCGTACTGGGGCCGCATACTCGCGATGTCGGTATTTCCGCCCCAGGCATTAGCGTTGAGATCCGGCGGATCGCCGCCCCACACGGGATAGTCGTCGTAGTCCTGAGAGTACATCAGGTTCGCCATCCCGATCTGCCTCAGATTGGACAGGCACGCCATCTTACGCGCACTGCCCCGGGCTGTCGCAAAGACAGGAAAGAGAATCTCGGCCAGAATCGCGATAATCGCAATCACGACGAGCAGCTCAATCAGGGTGAAGGGGCGATGATTCATACTACTACAACGTAGTTTCGGCAACTTTCGTTACGCGCCTCAGAAAAAAGAAAATTCCCAGGCAGGGATTCGAACCCCGATTAAAGGCACCAAAAACCTCTGTCCTGCCGTTGAACGACCTGGGAAGGATTCCCGATTAGGCCGGGAAAGCGCACGGATTATACCACAGTTGAATCTGCCGCTTCCAGCAAGGTAGAATCACTCCGAGGATAAATTAAAACACAATGGCAGAAAAATCTACCTGGCGTACAAAAGTCGGGCTGGCGGAGATGCTCAAGGGCGGCGTGATCATGGACGTGGTCAACGCGGAGCAGGCCGTGATCGCACAAGAAGCGGGCGCGGTCGCCGTGATGGCCCTAGAGCGTGTCCCGGCGGACATCCGCAAAGACGGGGGCGTGGCGCGCATGAGCGACCCCAAGATGATCAAAGAGATCATGGCCGCGGTTACCATTCCCGTGATGGCGAAAGCGCGCATCGGGCATATTATCGAGGCGCGAATTTTAGAGTCTCTGGGTGTGGACTATGTGGATGAGTCCGAAGTGCTGACCCCGGCGGACGAGCAGTTTCACATTAATAAGCACGACTTCACTGTCCCGTTTGTCTGTGGCTGCCGCAACCTTGGCGAGGCACTGCGCCGCATCGGCGAGGGCGCAGCTTTGATCCGCACTAAGGGCGAGGCCGGGACGGGTAACGTGGTTGAGGCCGTGCGCCACATGCGCTCGCTGATGGGCGGTATCCGCAGGATACGCTCGATGGACGAAGCCGAGCTGATGAACGAGGCCAAGGAGCTGCAAGCGCCCTACGAGCTGGTGCTGGAAGTGGCAAAGACGGGCAGGCTCCCCGTCCCGAACTTCTCCGCTGGTGGCGTCGCGACCCCTGCCGATGCCGCTCTGATGATGCATCTGGGCGCGGAGACGGTCTTTGTGGGCAGCGGTATCTTCAAGTCGGGTGATCCGGCAGAGCGCGCCAAGCGCATCGTGGATGCCGTGACGTTCTACAAAGACTACGCCAAGCTCGCTGAAGTCTCGGAGGGCCTGGGTGAGCCGATGGTGGGAATAGATATCCGCACGATCCCCGATGTAGAGCGCTTCGACAAGCGCGGCTGGTAGATGTTTCGGCACTACCACTACTGCCCCCAGTGCCGAGCGGAGCTAAGCACCCGGCGCTTCCCGTCTGACACAGACGCGGAGCGCCGGATGTGTGAGAGCTGCGGCTTTATCTACTGGAACAACTCCCGGCCCACAGCAGGCGGCGTGGTTGAGGACAGCCAGGGCCGTGTGCTTCTCGGGCGGCGTGGTATCAACCCATCCAAGGGTCTCTGGGACCTGCCCGGTGGGTTCCTGGAGCCTGGAGAGCACCCAGAGGCGGGATTTGTGCGCGAGCTGCTTGAGGAAACAGGCCTGCATGTCGAGCCAATTGCGCTTTTAGGCTTCTACATGGACCAGTACGGCGACGATCCACGAGAACACACGCTAAATATATTCTACTGGTGCCGCGTGGTAGATGAGAGTGCAAGTGAAGCGTGCGCCTCGGATGACATGGCGGAGCTGGGCTGGTTCAGTCCTAGTGCGCTCCCCGCCGAGACGGAGCTAGCGTTTCGAAATGTCGTAGAGGCGCTCACGGACTGGAAAGCGAAAAGACGCAATGGAACCTTGTAAACGAATCGGCGTTTTAGCGCTCCAGGGCGACTATGAGGCGCATATCAAGTCCATTGTTGCGGCGGGCGGCGAGGGCTTTGAAGTGCGCACCCCCGGCGAGCTTGCCACAGCCGATGCCCTGATCTTGCCCGGCGGCGAGAGCACCACAATAGGGTATCTGCTGGCCCGCTTCGGCCTCGACAAGGCCATTCAGGCATTTCAAAAGCCTATCTGGGGAACGTGTGCGGGGATGATTCTGCTGGCAAAACGCATCACCGAGGGCGAGAAACAGGGCGGGCAGCCGCTACTGGGCCTGCTGGATATTGGCGTGGTCCGCAATGCCTTCGGGCGTCAGATAGACTCGTTTGAGGCACGTATCGAGACCAGCTTTGGCCCCGTGACCGGTGTTTTCATCCGTGCGCCCTACGTGAGCGAGTGGGGGCCGAGCGTGGAAGTGCTGGGCCGCTACGAAGACAGAGTCGTGCTGGTTCGCCAGGGAAACATCCTTGCCTCCGCTTTTCACCCCGAGCTCACTGAAGATCCCAGTCTACATCGTGCTTTTATCGAGAGGGCATGATGTGGCGACGGCTGCTGCTGCTCGGGGGAGGAGGCCTGCTGGCACTGGCACTCGGTACTGGCTTGGGACGCCTTCGTGCCCCGCGCCCTCCCGCAGCTCCCTCCCCCCAACAGGTAATGCCCCCGACACCGACACCGCTTCCTCTGCTCACACAAGGGCAGGGAGATAACCGCCCCCGCTGGAAAGCACGCTGGAGCCGAACACGTCCCTCACCCCTCTCGCTCAGCTTGGCTCCGGATGGCGGGGTGGCGCTACTCACTGCCCAGAGGCAAGTTCAATCTCTCGACGCGAGGACAGGGGTGCCTCTCTGGAGTAGCCCCCCACTGCTTCTGGCAAACCGAGTCGCTGCTGTACGTGGAGGGCGCGTGCTGGCAGGAGCCCTTTACAACCCCGCAGTACAAAAGGTCTGGGTTCTTCACCCCAAAACCGGGCAGCCAAGTGCCTTTGCGCTTCCTGGCACGCTCTGGAGCTTGATGGCGACCCCCGATGGCAGCCGTGCGTTCGTTGGTACCAGTGCCAACCAGATAGTTGCGTTCTCCCTGCTAGCCGCCCAGCCCCCCCCCACTACGTGGAATATCAGTGCCCTCCCCGAGACACTTGCGCTCTCTACCGACGGTACTGCAGCACTCACAGGCACCTGGCTTCCCGCAGGTGTCCGGCGGCTCGGCGGCTGGGCCTACGGCGACTCTGACCCGGCACGCTGGCAGGATGTCCAGGTCTCCGCCGATGGGGCGACTGCTGTCAGTCTCTCGGGACGACTGCCACGGCGCAGCCAGAAAGACCTGCAGCTCACCGGCTACGACATGGACTCCGGAATGCGCCTCTGGGAAAAACGAATCCCCGGGAAACAGGCACGAGTGGCCGTCGCCGCCGATGGCCAGCGTATCGCTCTTACCTATCTCTTTGAGACACAGCGAGGCGGCGAGGCAAGGCTACTCCTACTCAACCGCGATGGCACCCCACGTGGTGAGGAAAAAGGGGGGCGCTTCCTCTTGCCGCGCCTAGCCGCGCTCTCCGCTATGGGAGAGCGGGTAACGGTACTCGATGGAGACCGGGCGCTCTTTGTACTCGATGGCGACGGTAAGACTCGCTGGCGCCTGGCGCTTCCCCGCGCCGCGCCCATTCAGGAGACGCTCTCCACTACCGATGGTGCCTTTCTCCTGCTCGTGCGCACCGACGGCACCCTCACGCTCTACGAGGCCCTCCCGTGAGCCTCACCGACGAACTTGCGGCTTTTATTCAAACAGACCAAGGGGAGTTCAATGCACTTTCTCTGCGCCTCTTCGGCTATCAGTACGCGCACAACCTGCCCTACCAGCGCTTCTGCAATGGGCGTGGCCAGACCCCGGAGACGGTCACGCGCTGGCAAGACATTCCCGCCGCCCCCGCGAGCGCCTTCAAGCGTTTTGCGCTCACCTGCGTCCCCGAAAGCGAGTGCGTGAAAGTCTTTCACTCCTCAGGAACCACGGGCAGTGAGACTAGCCACCATTTTATGAGCGCCGACGCGCTAGATCTCTACAAAATTTCGCTCAAAGCGGGCTACGAGCGCCACTTTCCGCTTTTGCCTCTCCTCGCCCTCATGCCCCCACCCAGTCAAGCGCCACACTCGTCGCTCTCGTTCATGCTAGAGACGCTCGGCGCGGAATTTCTCTGGGGCGAGAGTAGCGCAGATCAGTTATGTCACTCGCTGGCGGGTCTCTCGGTTCCCTGCACGCTCTTTGGCACTGCCTTCGCCTTCGTGAACTTCTTCGATGCCACATCCAGCGAGCACTTCGCACTTCCCGCAGGCTCGCTTGTGATCGAGACGGGAGGCTTCAAAGGTCGCAGTCGAGAAGTCGAGAAGTCCGAACTCTATGCTCTCTTTACAGAGCAGCTCGGCGTGCCCCCCGAGCACTGTTTCTCGGAGTACGGGATGAGTGAGCTCGCCAGTCAGTTCTACAGCCAGGGACTCATCGGCCCCAAGCTCGCTCCACCGTGGCTCAAGACGCGTCTTCTCGACCCTGTCACCGGTACCGATGCCGTGCCCGGCCAGCCGGGCCTGCTCGCCCATTACGACTTGGCAAATCTCAACTCCGTGCTGGCGATCCAGACTGAGGATCTCGGTGTCTGGGACGAGCGTGGCGGCTTCCAGCTCCTAGGCCGCGCCCCTGGCGCGGTACTGCGGGGCTGCTCGCTCTTGGCGGAGTAAGCCCGGCCTGCCCCCTAGCCCCCGCCCGGCGGGGGGACAATGAAGAATTATTCTTGATTTTATAAGATTGAGCCGTCTCTAACCGTTATGTGGGTGATGGAACCTAAACCAAGATACTGGCGTGGTGCTTCGCCAGAGATACACCGCTGGGCGCGTGAGAACCGAACGATGCCCACAGAAGCAGAGGAAGCACTCTGGGAAGCATTGCGTTGCAAGCGTCTAGGCGGGCTTCGCTTCCGTCGTCAACATGCCTACGAGGCATATATCTTCGATTTTTATTGCCCTGAGTTCAAACTGATCATTGAGGTAGATGGAGGCTACCATGACACCGATTTTCAGACAGAGAAAGACACGGAGCGTGATGATTATCTACTCGCCTGTGGCTTTCGCATCGTTCGACTGACGAATGCTGAAGTGCTCCACCAGCTCCCCACCGCCCTCTCTAAAATTCTTCAAGCTACAACAGAATAGTCCCCCTACTCCCGTCCAATGGGGAGAGCTTTCCCCCCGCCGGGCGGGGGTTAGGGGGTGGGTATCCGTCCCTCCAAAGCGAGATCGGGGCCGTAGCGGCGGATGCGAAGCCGATCGAGTTCAATCGGAGCAGGTAGCCCTGCCCCATCAAGAGGCGTCGGGGCGTGGCTGCCACCGATGAGCTTGGGAGCGACAAAAAACAGCGCACGATCTACGGCATTCGCGGCCCAGAACGCGGTGGCCAGTGCCCCCCCTGACTCCAAAAGTAGTTCGAGCAAGCCGCGCTCGGCAAGCAGAGCCAGCGCGGCAGGAACCGAGACACGACCCGAAGCATCGGCAGGAAGCGTGAGGATCTCAGCGTCCCAGCGTGGTGTGTTTTCGACGCACGTCAGAATCAGTGTGCCAGGTCGGTTTAGCCTTGCCGTTTGCGGTGTGCGCAGCTGCGAGTCAAAGATCACGGGCGTGGGATTGCTACCACGAACAGAGCGTACCGTGAGCTCCGGGTCATCGGCGAGAACGGTGCCGACTCCGACAATCACCGCATCGGACTTTGCGCGTAGACGATGCACAGCGCGACGGGCGGGCTCGCTGGTGATTGCGAGGGGCGCAGAGTGGCTCGCGGCGAGCTTGCCATCAAGGGTCATCGCGGCCTTGTGAGTCACAAACGGCAACCCCGTCATCTGATGTTTCAAAAAAGCGCGGTGTGCCTCTTTGGCTTGCTCCTCGCACACACCAACCGTCAGCGCGATCCCCGCAGCCTGCAGCTGGGCAAAACCATCGCCACAGACCTGAGGGTTAGGATCGAGTGTTGCGGCCACCACCCGCGCCACTCCCGCCTGAATGCAGTGGTGGGTGCAGGGAACCCGCTCGGAGCCATCCGGGCGCATCCAGTGCGAACAGGGCTCCAGAGTGGTGTAGAGAGTTGCACCACGTGCTCTCTCCCCCGCAAGTCCGAGCGCCATTGCTTCCGCGTGTACTTTTGGGGTGTGGTAGGTCCAGCCCTCGCTAACAAGCTCGCCGCCGTGCACGATCACTACCCCGACCGCAGGACTCGGATGAGCCTTAACACGATTGGTCAGGCGCAGTGCCCGCCGCATCCAGAAAGTATCCTCGGAGCTCATTGCCGTTGTTTTTGCTTCTGGGTTTCCTCAATAACCTGTTGAAGCGCCTGTCGCTCCGCCTTGCGCATTGCCACAAACGACTCCAGCGCATCTAGCAGGGCAATACAGACAAGGCTAAGCCCGAGACCATAGAGGGAAATTAACAAGGCAAGCCTCTGAAGATCGCCCACACGACCCACGAAGTCGCGCCCGACGAAGACCATTGTCAGTGCAAGGAGCAAAACCAGAAGTGCCATCCCTGCGGTTCGAAAGAGCCGTGAGCGGGCGGAGAGAGCGCCGTAGCCACGGGGATAGCCGTAGAATGTCAGCCCCACAGCCACGGCCAGCAAGATTCCAAAGATCACGGTCACACTCATGAGGGAAGCACCTCTCGAAGCGCAGCAACCCCCGCAGCCACGCCCAAGGGATGGTTGAAGATCGCGGAGCCTGCCACCAGAACATCCGCGCCATCGTGAGCCAAGCCGGGAGCCGTTTTCACATTCACACTGCCATCCACGCTGATCTTGAAGCCTGCTCCCGCTTCGACACGAAGCTGTGCAAGCTCCGCCACTTTCCGTGCCGCGGTGGGTAAGAATGCCTGGCCACCAAAGCCGGGATTGACCGTCATCACCAGCACCAGATCCAGATCCCCCAAAACATAACGCAGGGTCTCGGGTGGGGTTGCGGGGTTGAGCGCAACCCCTGCCAGGCAGCCGGCCTCGCGGATAACCGCCAGCGTGCGCTGCAGATGCGCGGTTGCTTCCTGATGCACCGTGATAGCATGGGCTCCCGCTTCCACAAAGGCTTCGATATAGCGCTCGGGCTCCACGACCATCAAGTGCACATCGAAGAACGCAGTGGGGCACACAGAGCGCAGTGCACGGACGACCTGTGCACCAAAGGTCAAGTTTGGCACAAATCGCCCGTCCATGACATCTACATGGAGCCAGGTTTCCCCCGTAGCTACCGCAGCCTGAGCCTGCTCACCAAAGCGTGCATGATCTGCCGCCAGAAGCGAGGGTGCGAGCAGAACGGCCATTACTTCGCCTTCACCGCGAGCGTCTGTGCCTTGAGATCATCGTTATCGTAGAGCTTGATCGTGATGGGACGTCCGATTCCTGAAACCTCAACACTGATGCTCTGTCCCGGCCCGTGTGTACTGTCATAGCCACTATGGGTGCCGTCGGCGTCTTCGATCTGGATGACGACATGGTGCTGCTGAGCGTCTTTTGGGGTTTTGTACGGCACCCGAAATGTCCGCTGTTGCATATCCACTAGGTTGCTAGGGTCATCCACGGAGCCAATCGCAGACTCTTTGGGCTCAGGAGTAGGAGGCGGCGTTGGCTCGGGCGTCGGTGCAGGCTCAGGCCCCTTGGAAAGAGTGAGATCGATTTTGGTGCCCCGAGCGCGACGCTCAACACCATCGCTGCGCGGCAGCTGCTCCAGCACAACCCCAATTCCTGTCAGGGAATCGAAACGCCGTGTCACCTCCCCGACCTTGAGGCCAATCTTCTCCAGCTCTTTCTGCGCCTTATCTAGTGTCATCTCTTCAACATTGGGAATGGGCACCATCTCTGGCCCCCGAGAGACCTTAACGGTTACTTCTTTGCCTTCCAGAATCTTGGTACCAGGTTGCTCTTTTTGCTCAAAAATAACATTAGCAGGCTTGTCATCCAAAAACTCCTCCGCTAACTTTACTAGCTTAAAGTGCCGATCATTGGCAATTGCGGTGGCTTCCGTGAAGGTCTTGCCACGTAGCTCAGGCACAATCACCTCATTGGCAGGGCTCAGAAAGGGACGAATCCCATTAAAAACCAGAGCGACCGTTCCAATCAATGCCAGAAACAATGTAAGGTTAATTGCCAGGAGAATCCCTCCGGTACGGCGGGGGGGCGGTGTTTTTTCCTCAGAGTCACGCTCGTCGTTCACTGCCTTTGCCACCGGCGCAACGGGCTGTGAGACACGACGGCCTGCCTCAGGTGCTGCCGCAGTGGGAGCGGGCATAACACGAACAGTCGACGGAGCAGTCGGTGTAACGCTCGCCGCTACTGGCGCAGTTTCTCGTGCATCGAGAGGAGACCAAGCCAGCGAGCGCCCAAAGCGCAGTGCCTCGCGTATTTGGCGCAGGTCTTCCAAAAATGCGGTAGCACTCATGTAACGCTCCTGAGGGCGCTTGGCGAGCCCCTTAAGTACCACTCCCTCAAGAGCGCGAGGGATCGCCTGATTGATGGTTCGAGGGGCAGGAGGGGCTTCCTGGGCATGGCGCAGTGCAATCTGCACCGGATTATCCCCCTGAAAAGGTGTCTCACCCGTGAGCATCTCAAAAAGGATAACAGCCAGAGCATAGAGATCCGCAGAGGCACTCGGCGAGGTACTGGTCACAAGATCCGGAGCGGCGTAGTACGCCATACGCATCAGGATCCCTGAGTCTTCATTAGCGATGCGTGCGTAGGTGGGAGCAATTCCAAACCCGGTAAGCTTGGCCAGCCCATCGGGGCCAATCAGCACATTCTGAGGGCACAGATCCCCGTGCGGGATTCCCCGATGGTGCGCGTATTCTAGTGCCTCAGCCAGTGTAATCGTGATATCCACCGCTGCCGTGAGCTGAAAAGGCGCAGCCCGCCGAATCCGCTCCCGAAGGTCTATCCCGCGAACAAACTCCTCGGCCTGGTAGAGAGCGGTAAGCTCTTCGTCTTCGCCCACATCGTAAGCGCGTGCGATAGCGACATGGCTCAAGGAAATCGTCTCGGCAAAACCCGTGCGCAGGCTCTCCACGAGCTCAGGGCGATTTTGATAATCGGATCGCAGTGTCTTGAGCGTCACGATTCGATTGAGCTGCTGATCTCGTGAGCGAAATGCACTTAACAGTGGCCCCTCGCCCACGAACTCCAGAACTTCATAGCGTTTGCCAACAAAGCGGTTGATCAGGCGTACCCGATCTTTCTCACCGGAGCTGGTTTCAGGGCGAAGCCCCTCTTCACTCGACACGTTTTTTCTTTCCCTTCTGGGCAATTAGTGAGAGTAGCAATACAGTGCTGCTGATAAGAACAACAAGGCCATAGAGTGCGCTGAGAGCCCCAACGGGAACAACAATCCCAAGCGGGGGCGCAAAAAAAACAACACTAACGAGGGCAAACCAGAGAACACTTACGAGTTCACGCCCTGTCTGCTTTGTTTTTACTTCTAAGTGATCGTCCTCAGTTCCCACAATTACCTCCGCTTTGACCGTTCTACAAGGCGACGGTGTTCCGCCAGCCCTTCACGCACCGTGGCGACCGGCACATCTTGTAGGGCTACCGTACCCAGTTGGGTAGCCAGAACAAAGCGCGCCTCGCCCGCTACCGCTTTTTTATCCCGCGCCGTCAGAGCGATGAGAACCTCATCGTCAATCCCTTCAGGAAGGGTAGTCGGCAGCTTAAGTGCCACGAGAGTCTCTCGAATTGCCGTTGTGACACTCGGTGGTGTCACGCCTGCGCGCTCTCCGATCAGCGCTGCCGCCACCATACCAATAGCAACAGCCTCACCGTGTTTGTAGCGTCGGTAACGGGTCGCCGACTCAAGAGCATGCCCAATCGTGTGCCCATAGTTCAAGATCGCTCGTAGACCTGTCTCCTCATGTTCATCGGCGGTGACGACCTCAGCTTTAAGCTGGCAGGAACGAGTAACAACAGCCTCAATGGTGGTAACCTCGCCCCGAACAAGAGCCGCTGCGTCTCGTTGGAGTTGTTCTAGAAAGTGAGGATCCTGAATCACTCCGTACTTTGCAACCTCAGCCAGTCCTGCGCGCAGCTCTCGACGCGGCAAGGTAGTCAGCACCTCTGGGTCAATCACGACGGTGCGGGGCTGATGAAACGCTCCAATAAGGTTCTTCCCCTCCCGGAAATCCACTCCCGTCTTGCCACCGACCGAGGAGTCCACCATGGCCAAGAGAGTGGTTGGAACTTGAACATAGTCCAGTCCTCGCAGGTAGGTAGCCGCCACGTAGCCCACCATGTCCCCAACAACCCCACCTCCCAAGGCAACTAATAGAGTCTTACGATCCAGCGCGGGCACTAAATTATACAATCCCTCGTAGAGCCGCGCTATGGTTGTGAGGTTCTTGTAGCGCTCACCAGAAGGAAAGCAAAGCTGCTGCGTCGTAAATCCAGCGTCTTGCAGGCTCGTTTCTACACGTTCCCCCCAGTGGCGCGCGACAATGGGCTGGGTCAGAATCACCACGCGACTTGAACGCGCGATCCCTACACAGTGCTCCCCTAGACGGTTGAGTTGCCCCGATCCAATATGGATCTCGTAGCTACGCCCCTCGGATAGAGCGACGGGAACACATGTCATGTGTCTTCCCTCTGGTAGCGGCGGACAATCTCCTCGACAACAGCGCGTGGTGCACGATCCGATGTATCCACAAGCACGTGACTCGCACTCTGATAGAGCGGCCCACGCGCAGCGAGCATTCGAAGGATCAGGGTGAGCGCGGGCTCCTCACCAGCAGTAAGAAGGGGGCGCTCCCCCGGTCGCCGCGCGACCCGCTGAGCCAAGACATCAGGCCGTGTGGTGAGATAGACGACAAGGCTGCTCGTTCGCAGCGCCGCGACATTCTCCTCACGCAAGATAGCACCTCCCCCCGTGGCGATTACCTGGCGCTCGCCCGCCGTCACCCCCAGGAGTATGGTCGTCTCCTTGTCACGAAATGCAGTCTCTCCCTCCATCGCAAAATAGGTAGGAATGGAGCAACCGACAACTTTCTCGATGAGGTGATCCGTATCCGTAAAGCGCCACCCAAGCCGCTGTGCCAACAAGCGCCCCACGGTGCTTTTACCACTCCCCATAAACCCGATCAGGGTGATATTTCCACGCATTTCTTCAGGCATTGTACCGCAACAAAAAAAGCCGGGTGGCACGAGGCCACCCGGCTTTTGTTAAGCGATACCCGCTATCCCAGGTTAGCTCCCCCACCGCCACCGGTGTTGGTCTCTTCAATAATCTTTGGAGTGACAAAGATCAAGGTCTCCACCCCCGTTAAGGTTCGGGATCTCTGACGGAAGAGTTCGCCAATAATCGGCAAGTTGCCAAGCAAAGGAACGCGCACTTCACCACCATCTTCTTGCTTAGTGATAAACCCACCTAGCATCATGGTCTCTCCGCTCTTGATCCGGCGGAAGGTAGAGACACCTTGCGTCGTCTGTCGCGGAACTCCACTGGCGTTGATGGTCTGTGACTGTAGCTGCGGATTCAGGAACATGCTAATTGTTCCATCCCCATTAATATGAGGGGTCACCGTGAACAAGTTGACCGCAGTGATCGGAATAAGCTGGTTGGCAATAATAGGAGCGCCACCAAACTGCGGCTGAATCACCGTGGACTGGTTCACAAATGCAACATCACTGATAAACACTGTAGCAGGTGTATTGTTAGACGTGCTAATAATGGGTGCCTGAAGCACGTTATTAGTCTGCTTAACATAGGCAGCTCGCAGGTTTGCCACCGCATTGCCTGACGCATACTGCACCGCAAGTTGTGGGGTGCTTCCACTGGGCGGTGCCATGCTAATATCAAGGTTATTGGCGGCGCTCAACTGCCACTGAATACCAAAACTCTCGATATCCTGGATGTTTACGGTCACAAACTCAGCGCGAATCTCGACCTGCTTAGGTGCCACATCCAGGAAGCGAATCAGTGCCTTCAGTTCCTCAATATCTTGTGCATCACCTTGAACAATCAGAGTGTTATCGGCATCACTTGCCAAGATATTGTCAATGCCCAGAGGTCGAAGAGAACGCTGGTTCTGGTTCTGATTCTGGCCACCGCCGGCGCCACCACCGATGCCACCGCCTTGGTTACCACCGCCACCGAAACCACCAGGGCGACCACCACCACCTTGATTACCACCACCACCGAAACCACCACCACCGAAGCCACCACCGCCGCGCTGACCTGCGCCAGACGCTCCACCGACTGCTGAGGACTCCGTGGGTACAGGATTCAGGGAAGTCACATTCGCGGGTGCTATGGGTTGCCCCATTCCTTGCTGTGCCTTCAAAGCATCCGGGATAATCAAGTTGTGAACAATGTAGTTGTAGGTAGGATCATCCAAGTGCTTAACAAAATCCGAGGGAGGCATGTATTTCAGCTCGATTTTAACCAACAATGGTTTGGGCCGAACAGCGACAACAACGGGTTTGATAACTTCTTTGGTGATTGGTAGGGCCTTAGGTTCTACAACCGGGGCCGTACCACCGGGGCGTAGGTAGTAAATCCCATCGCTCTCTTCCAACGATGCTCCTGCGGCTTTTGCGATCGCACGGAGTACCGTGTCCACCGATTTATCCCGCAACTTCAGCGTAATCTTCTGAAAGCCATCGGGACGATCACCATTGATGATCACCACATTGTCCAGACCGCTCTGTTGCGTCAAAACAAGAATAGCATCTTTTAGAAAAGCATCGCGCAGATCAAGATCAAGCGTGCTATTTGTTGACTCTTTGACCGGTGTCCCTTGTGCCCGTGCGGCGGACACAGCTGCCACCGTCGAAATCGAAAGAGCACACATCATTAGCGAAGTGCTACGCTGCCAGGGATTTTGCATACATATCCTCCAAACCTCATCGATGGCTCGTGGCTTGTCTTTATTACGAGCATCGAACAGGGGCGAGTACCCGCCCCTGTTAACCACCTTAAATCTAAGCTAAGTAAGGCACAGTTAGCGACCGAAGCCACCAAAGCCGCCGCCCATGCCGCCGCCCAT
>JANNDD010000192.1:0-11626 GCA_031387365.1 Armatimonas sp.
TGTGGGGCACGGCAAGTCCGTCGGAAAACTCTCAGCTCTCGAAGTGCGAGAGCAGCTCCGTCATTCCCACATGACACTGATTGATACCATCGTCAGGAGGCTCAAGAGCGTTCCTGAGGGAAAGGGGACCATGTTCGACAACACCATGCTCTGCTATTTCCCTGACAATGGTGAGACCCATCACAGCACCGGCATCGAATGGCCCTACCTCATTATGTCGGGCAGGAACGCCAAGCTCAACATCGCCGGCCGCTACATTCGCCTGCCTTACTGGGGCACCGAAGGGCACAAGACCATCGGCAACTGGTTCACCACCATCCTCAATGCCTACGGCAGTCCGATCAAACACTTCGGCGACCTGGATCTGGGCTTGAACAAATTGATCGCGGATCAGACCGGGCCGATCAAGCGGTTCATGGCCTGAGGCGATGAAGCAACCTAATATCTTACTGATCTTGACCGAGGACCAAGGCACGCAGGCCGGGTACCTAGGGACGCCGGGCGTGCAGACCCCAAGCATAGATGCGCTTGCAAGAACAGCAGTGATTTTTGAGCGGGCGTTTGTGGTTTATCCCGTCTGCTCCGCATCGAAAGCGGCGCTCTACACGGGGATGTTTAATCATGCCAATGGGATTCTCAACAACACCCTCAACTACCACAAGCCCGCCGCGCAGCTCACGGAGGCCGAAAAAAACGTCCCGCTCTACCAGCGCAACCGAATCAAGCCCGACGTGATGACGCTCACCGAGATTTTAAGTGTCGCAGGCTACTGGCAGGGGGTGACGCATAAGCTCCATGTTGCGCCTGCCGAAAAGTTTCCCTACGACGAGTTCCTCCCTGATCCCAGCCAGCGCATAGCAACCGAGTTTATCAAGCGGGCACAGGAGAAGCAGAAGCCCTGGTTCTTACTCTACAACATCCCGAACTCCCACCGGCCCTATCCCAACAGTGATAAAAAGCCGATCCGTGTCAAGCCCGCCGAGGTCAAGCTCCCGAGCTACTTGCCCGACACCCCCGAGATCCGAAAAGACTGGGCGGAGTATCTTGCCGGGATCGAGGAGGCCGATGCACGCGTTGGGGGCGCACTCGCGGCGCTCAAAGAGACGGGCACGGAGAACGACACGCTGGTGATCTTTCTGGGCGACCACGGCCCGAGCTTCCAACACGGCAAGATGTGCCTCTACGACTTGGGCTTGCGCACGCCGCTGCTCATCCGCGCGCCCGGAAAACAAAAGTCCACGCGAACCAATGCGCTGGTGAGCACGGTGGATCTACTGCCCACTATTCTTGACTACGTCGGCGTGAGTGCGCCGCCGGGGCTACACGGCAAGAGCCTGCGCCCGATCTTGGAGGGCAAGCGAGGCGCACAGGGGGCAAAAGCCGTCTTTGCGGAGATCTCGCACCTGGGGCCGCTGCCCAATAATGGGATGCAGGAGCGCGTTGTTTTTGATGGGCGCTACCGGCTGATCTACCGTGAAGGCCCACCCAAAGCCGCGCGGCAGGTGAACGCCGACTCGAAAGACCCCAAGCCCTGGGGCAATCGCAGCTACAACGAGACGCTTCGTGTGAAGGAGCAGTTCCCCGTCGCGTTTCGTGTGCTCCAGGAGATGTACCCGCAGGGTTTTGGCATCACGCTCCCCACCTTCGAGCTCTACGACACGAAAACCGACCCCGATGAGCTGACGAATCTCGCCGAGGAGCCCGTGCAGCAAGCCACTCGCAAGCGGCTCATGGAGCTACTCCAGAGCTGGGTGCAGGAGACAAGAGACAAAACCTCACCCCTAACCTCTCCTCCCCTGCCCTCCTCTCCCGGGCGTTCGTACCTCACTGGGAAAGGAGGGAGCGAATCCCCTTCCCGTTCCCCTTTCCCAGCGAAGAATGAGCGCCCGCACCCAGAGGGTACCCGGGGGCTAGGGGAGAGGTTAAGGACAACATCATGAGTCCCCCGACACACTCTGCTCCGCCACCCAATAGCGTTTTTGTGCTAATTGATGACATGGGCTATGCCGATCTCTCTTGTTATGGCAACACGCTTGCCAAGACCGAAAATATTGACAAACTTGCCCGAGAAGGTGTGCGCTTTACGCAGTTCTATGTCAGCGCCCCGATCTGCTCGCCGTCGCGTACGGGCCTGCTGACCGGGCAGTATCCCCAGCGCTGGCGCATCAACTCGTTTTTGGAGACCCGTGCCTCCAACACAAAACGTGGGATGGCGCAGTGGCTGGATGTCAAAGCGCCGAGTGTGGCGCGGGAGCTGCAACGGGCGGGCTACGCCACGGGGCACTTCGGAAAATGGCACCTGGGCGGCCAGCGCGACGTGGGCGACGCGCCCCTGATCACTGAGTACGGCTTCGATGCCTCCTTAACTCAGTTCGAGGGGCTGGGCGATCGGATTTTGCCACTGCTCGATGCCTATGAGGGCAAGCCGCCTCGGAAGCACGCACTGGGCAGTGACAATCTGGGGCGCGGGAATATTACGTGGCTGGAGCGCTCGAAGGTGACGGGTGCGTTTGCCAGCCGGGCGCAGGCATTTATGACGGAGGCGCGGGCCAAGAACAAGCCGTTTTTTGTGAACCTCTGGCTGGATGATGTGCACTCGCCGTTTTTTCCTCCCAAATCCCTGCGCGGCGATGGCGGCAAAAAGACGCTCTACAACGCCGTGGTACAGGACATGGACCGCCAGCTCGGGCCACTGCTAGAGTATATTCGCACGGTTCCCAACACGATTGTGATCGTCGCCAGCGACAATGGCCCCGAACCCGGTGCAGGCTCGGCAGGGGCGTTTCGTGGGCAAAAGGGTAACCTCTACGAAGGCGGCATCCGCGAGCCACTGATTGTCTGGGGGCCAGGGCTGGTCAAGCCGGGCGTGGTCAATGAGAAAACCGTGGTCACATCGGTGGACCTATTCCCATCGCTACTGGCACTGGCAGGCAAGTCCCAGGCACATGACGGCGAGAATCTGAGTGACGCACTTCTGGGTAAAAAGCAACCGCTCCGCCGCCGCCCGATCTTCTGGAAGCGCCCCCCGGATCGCCCTGGCCCTAGTGCCAGCGAGCGCTTTCCGGATCTGGCCGTACGTGAGGGCGACTGGAAGCTCCTGTGCATGACCGATGGCAGCGCGCCGCAGCTCTACGATCTGAAGAGCGACCCCAGCGAAACAATAAACCGGGCAAGTGAGCAGCCCGAGCGTGTGCGTCAGCTCACCGAGAAGCTTCTCGCCTGGAACAAATCTCTCCCCTGAAATTGGTATACTGACCAAGAACGGAGCTGTGATCATGGAACGCAAAAAAGCATCGGACTTTCCGCAAGAGCTGCTGGAGCTCTTTGACCGCTATGTGCACGGAGGCATTGACCGCCGGACATTTCTCGAAGGGGCGCAGAAGTTCGCCACAGGCGCGGTCACGGCGACCATGCTCTGGGAGAGCCTGCGGCCTAACTACGCTTGGGCGCAGCAAGTCCCCAAAGACGATAAGCGCATCAAGACCGAAGTTGTCACGGTTCCCTCACCCAAGGGGAATACAAATATCAAGGGCTATCTGGCAAAGCCCGCAAAGATAAAAGGCAAGCTGCCCGTGGTTCTGGTGATCCACGAGAACCGGGGGCTCAATCCCTACATCGAGGATGTGGCACGGCGGCTGGCGACCGAGAATTTTATCGCCTTCGCCCCCGACGGCCTGACATCGGTGGGCGGCTACCCCGGCGACGATGAAAAAGGTGGGGCGCTCTTTCGCACGGTGGATCGCGCAAAAATGGGTGAGGACTTTATCGCGGCGGCACGCTGGCTGAAGGCACTGCCCGAGAGCAATGGTAAGCTCGGCGCGGTGGGCTTTTGTTTCGGCGGTGGCGTGGTCAACATGCTGGCGGTGAAGCTGGGGGGCGAGCTAGCGGCGGGCGTCCCGTTCTATGGCTCACAGCCCTCAGCGGAAGACGCGGCAAAGATAAAGTCACCTTTGCTCATCCAGAACGGCGGCCTCGACAAGCGCATCCTCGACGGCTCACCGGCCTTTGAGGCGATCCTCAAAGCAAATAATGTCCCCTTCACCGCGCATGTCTACGAGAGTGCCAACCACGGCTTCCACAACGACACGACGCCGCGCTACGACGAAGCCAGTGCGAAACTTGCGTGGAAGCGGACGCTGGAGTTCTTCAATAAGTACACGCGGAGCTAGATGAACCGTCCCGAAGGCACCGTCACACTCCTCTTTACGGATATCGAGGGGAGCACCAAGCTCTGGGAAACGCATCCGGAACAGATGCGTCTTGCCCTCGCTCGCCATGACGCTCTGCTTCGAGAGGCGATTGAGGCGCAAAATGGCTACGTCTTCAAGACCATCGGCGATGCCTTCTGTGCTGCCTTTGCTACTGCTCCTGAGGCACTTGCCGCAGCACTTGCCGCGCAGCTGGCCCTACTGGCGGAGCCTTGGCCTGAACCAACATCGATCAAAGTTCGCATGGCCCTGCACACGGGAGCAGTCGAAAGCCGGGATAGCGACTACTTTGGCCCGCCGCTCAATCGGGTCGCACGCTTGCTCGCCACCGGGCACGGCGGTCAGACGCTTCTAACCCAGGCAACCCAGGAGCTGGTGCGTGATAGTCTTCCGCCGACCGCCACACTTCGGGATCTGGGAGTTCACCAGCTCAAAGACCTCGCACGCCCTGAGCAGGTCTACCAGCTCCAGCGCCCCGGCCTCCCCGAGAGCTTCCCCGCGCTCAAGTCGCTCTCGACCCACCCCAACAACCTGCCCCAACAAGTCACAAGCTTCATTGGACGAGAGAAAGAGCTGGTGGAGGTTCAGGAGCGGCTCGCACCAACACGCCTGCTCACGCTCACCGGCGCGGGCGGCAGTGGCAAGTCCCGCCTCTCGCTCCAGGCCGCCGCTGATCTGCTGGAGCGCTTCTCCGACGGCGTCTTTTTGGTCGAGTTGGCCCCGCTCGCCGATCCGAATCTTGTCGTGTCCACGGTGGCAAGCGTTCTGTGCATCAAGGAAGAAGTGGGAAAGCCGATCCTGGCAACGCTCACCGAAGCTCTCAAGACGAAGACGCTTCTCTTGCTTCTGGACAACTGCGAACACGTTCTGGATGCCAGCGCAAAACTCGCGGACGCGTTGATTCGTTCTTGTCCTGGTGTCAAGATTCTGGCGACAAGCCGCGAGGGACTGGGGATTGCGGGGGAGTCCACCTACCGCGTCCCTTCGCTCTCGCTGCCCGATCCCAGGCAAACCCAGACGGCGGAGAGTCTGTCGCACTTTGAGTCGGTGCAATTGTTTATTGATCGCGCTCTCCAAACACAGCCCCATTTTGCCGTCACCAATGCCAATGCCCCCGCACTGGCGTCCATCTGCTTTCGTCTCGACGGGATTCCGCTTGCCATCGAGCTTGCCGCTGCCCGTGCCCGTAGTCTTTCCGTGGAAGACATCAATACGAAACTCGACCAGCGGTTCCGGCTCTTGACGGGGGGAAGTCGAACGGCCTTGCCGCGTCAGCAAACCCTGCGCTCGCTCATTGACTGGAGCTACGACTTACTCTCCCCGGCGGAGAAAGCGCTGCTGTGTCGCCTCTCCGTCTTTGCCGGGGGCTGGACACTGGAGAGCGCCGAAGCCATTTGCGTGGGCGGCGAGGTGGAAGACTGGGAGGTGCTCGATCACCTGACATCGCTTTGCGACAAGAGCCTTGCGGTGGCCGAACCGGTGGGGACGAGCACGCGCTATCGCCTGCTCGAAACCGTGCGCCAGTACAGCCGCGACCGACTGCTCGAAACGGGCGACGGAGAAACGTACCGCGATACGCACCTGGCGTTTTTCCTCGCCCTTGCCGAAGAGACGGAGCCGCAGATCAACACCCCAAAGATGAAAGAGACTCTGGATCTTTTGGAATCGGAGATTGGTAACTTCCGCGCGGCCCTCGAATGGAGCGGAGGCTCGCCCGAACGCGCCGAGGCGGGCCTGCGACTCGTCTTTGCGACGAATTATTTTGTGAAGCTTCGTATCCCTTTCACCGAAGCGCGGGAGCAGGTGTCGCGCGCGATGGCATCACCTGAAGACGTGAATCCGAGTCTGCGTGCCAAAGGATTTCATACTCTGGGTACTTATGCCAATAGCTTCTATGAATTTGAGGATGCGAACCGCTTTCTGCAACAGAGCTTAGAGCTCCGGCAGGAATTGAACGAACGACTCGGCATCGCCCAGACGCTCCATGAACTGGGATGGCTAGCCCTCCAACAGAAGGACAATGCGCTCGCTCAGCAGCGGTTCGAGGCGAGTCTGGCAATTTTCCGAGAGCTGGACAATTTACAAGGTATCGCCAAAATACTCAACTGCTTAGGAATTAATGCGCTGCATCAAGACGATAAGGTGACGGCGCTTCGCTTCCACGAGGAATATTTGCAGATGGAACGGAAGATCGGCGACCCTGGTGGTATCGGGCTTGCTCTTTACAACTTGGGTGGGATAAATTTTGAACTCGAAAATTACCACAGGGCTGGGGCCTTGTTTCGCGAGTCTCTCGGTGTCTACGTGAAGCAAAATATTAAGTCCTCGATTGCGTTGTTGCTAGAATCCATAGGTTTTGTTCTCGGCAAAAACAATTCTCTTGGGAATATGGTGCGTCTATGGGGTCAAGCAGAACGGTTGGATGAGGAAATAGGTCGGCCCAAGGCCATTCATATGCGCAAGTTTTTGGACAACAGGATCGCCGAAGCCCGCGCCGCCCTGAACGACGATGCCGTTTTCGACGCCGCGTGGCAGGAAGGGCGCACGATGAGTTTGGAGCAAGCAGTTGCGCTGGCGGAAAGCATATGAAGCAACCCAATATTCTGATTGTCATGACGGATCACCAGCGCGCCGACACGGTGCGGCCGGAGCATCCCGCGCCGACACCCCACGCGGTAAAGCTGGCGCAAGAGGGGATTACGTTTAGCCAGACCTACTGCCCCTCGCCGCACTGCTGTCCGAGCCGCGCGACGTTTCACACGGGGCTCTACCCGAGCCGAACCGGGGTCTGGAACAACCTCAACAACGAGATGCGGCTCTCGTGGGGGCTCAACGAAGGGATTACGTGTTTCTCCGACGAGCTACGCGACGCGGGCTACGATCTGGCGTTCTGTGGCAAGTGGCATGTGGACGCACGTCGCGGCCCCAACTACTTCGGCTGGCGCAACGTACGTGTCACCAGTGTCCCCGGCGATCACATGGGCTGGACCTGGCACGACTACGACCGGCCCGGCGCGACGGCTCAGCCCGAGACGCGCGGCCCTGGTCAGATTCTACGCCCCGGCTATCCGCCTTTTCGGCTCTACGGCACCCGCGAGCGCGACAATCACGATGAGAGCGTTACGGAAAATGCTCTAAGAACGCTGCCCGAGCTGGCTCGTGGCCAGCAGCCCTGGTGCTTGTTTGTGGGCTACATCGGCCCGCACGACCCGTACCTCGTGGCGCAGAAGTACCTCGACCGAGTCCCTGAGGAGCTTGTCACGCTCCCCGAGAGCTACTCCGACGACCTACGCGACAAGCCCAATATCTACCGTCGGCAGCGCGAGCAAATCTGGGGCCAGCTCAGCCCCGACGAGGTCAAAGACGCGATCCGCCACTTCTGGGCCTACTGTGCCTATCTCGACGACCAGCTCGGTTTGATTCTAGAAACGCTGGAGGCGACGGGCCAGGCCGATGACACCCTCGTGCTCTACTGCTCCGACCACGGCGACTACTGCGGTGAGCACGGGCTCTTTGCCAAGGGAATCGCCAGCTTCACGGGAGCCTACCATGTCCCCGCGATTGTGCGCTGGCCAAACGGCATCACCAACCCCGGCAGGCAGATAAACTCTCTTGTCTCGCTCGCCGACTTCGCCCCGACGTTTCGGGAGCTTGCGGGAGCCGAGCAAAAGCCTGCGTCGGGGACAAGCCTCGTGCCGTTCTTGCAAGATAAGCAGCCGGAGAGCTGGCGTGAGGCGCTTCTGGGGCAGTGTAACGGAGTGGAGCTCTACTACTCCCAGCGCTGGGTGCAGACATCCGAGTGGCGCTATATCTTCAACGGCTTCGACTTCGACGAACTCTACGATCTAGCAAGTGATCCGCACCAGCTCACCAATCTCTCGGAGAACCCGGACTATGCAAGTATCAAGGCCGAACTCTGCCGCACGCTCTGGAAGCTGGCGCGGGCGGAGAACGATGCGACGATCAATCCGTATATCACAGTCGGTCTTGCACCGGTTGGCCCAGGAGGCTAGTATGAAAAAATATCTCCTCACGATTCTTTGGTTACTTCTGACCGCGACGGCGTTCGCACAGCCGCAACAAGCGAAGCCGAATGTGCTCTTTATCGCGGTGGACGATCTCAATGCCTGGGTGGGCCATCTGGGGGCGAACCCGCAGACCAAGACGCCTAATATTGATCGCCTCGCAAAGATGGGTGTGACGTTCACGCGGGCCTACTGCGCCGCGCCGGTCTGTAACCCTAGCCGCGCCGCGCTGATGTCCGGGTTGCGTCCGGGAACAACAGGCGTCTACGACAATGGCGAGCCGTGGCAGCCGGTGATTCCCAAAGAGCAGACGCTCACCACGCAGTTTCTCAGGGCAGGCTACGAGGTCTTTGGTGCGGGCAAGATCTACCACGCCAATGCCCACCGGCCCGGGGAGTGGAGCGACTACGTCGTGCCTGCCGAGGGCAAGCAGACCCCGCACCCATCGGCAAAGAACGATGGCGTGGGTGGCATCAAATTCCAGCCCCTCACCGACGACTCCCATACCTCCGATGAGGCGATCATGGACTACGGGATCAAGCATCTTAGTCAAAAGCACGACAAGCCGTTCTTTCTGGCGGTCGGGGTGCACAAGCCGCACATGCCGTGGAACGTCCCCAAAAAGTACTACGATAAGTTCCCGCTGGAGAGCATTCAGCTTCCGCCCACGCAAAAAGACGACCTGAGCGATGTTCCGACGGGAGGCATCAAGATGGCCAAGCCCAAGGGCGATCACGCCCAGATGCTCGCCAGTGGGCGCTGGAAAGAGGCGGTTCAGGGTTATCTTGCCGCGATCTCCTACTGCGACGATCAAGTAGGGCGCATCTTAGACGCCTACGATAAGTCGCCGGAGAAGAAAAACACGCTGATTGTTTTCTGGGGCGATCATGGCTGGCATCTGGGCGAGAAAGAACACTGGCGCAAGTTCGCGCTCTGGGAGGAGGCGACCCATGCGCCGTTGATCTGGGTCGTGCCCGGCGTGACCCAGCCCGGCGGCGTGAGCGAGCGCACCGTGGACTTCATGAGCATCTTTCCCACGCTCTGTGACCTGGCGGGAATCCCGACGCCCGCCCATAACGAGGGCAAGAGCATTCGCTCGCTTCTGGCCAACCCGAAAGCGGCCTGGGAGCTGCCCGCCATCACGACCTTTGGCCGTAACAACCACGCGGTTCGCACCGAGAAGTGGCGCTATATTCGCTACGCCGACGGCGGCGAGGAGCTCTACGACCACGATAAAGACCCCCGCGAGTGGACGAATCTCGCGGGGCAGCCTGAGCTGGCAAGCGTGAAAGCCGAGCTGGCGAAGTGGTTTCCCAAAGTCAACAAACCCGAGGCAAAGCGTGGTAACAACGGAGGCGATGGCGAGTGAGATCTCTCTGGATCGTCCTTACGCTCCTGCTTGTCGCCGTGACGGCACACGCACAGCCACGGCCCAATGTCTTGTTTATCGCCATGGATGACCTGAACGACTGGGTTGGCTGCCTGGGGGGGCATCCCCAAGCCAAGACCCCTAATCTGGATCGGCTGGCCAAGTCTGGGATTTTGTTCACCAATGCCCACTGCGCCGCGCCGTCGTGTAACCCATCGCGCACGGCGATCCTGACCGGAATGTCTCCGAGCACATCGGGGCTCTACAGCAACGGACAAGTGATGCGCGAGGTGCTGCCCGACGCCAAGCTCCTGCCTGCTGTCTTGCGGGAGCAAGGCTACACGGCGCTGGGCTCGGGCAAGCTCCTGCACTACTTCACCGATGCCCGGTCTTGGGATAAATATTTCCCCGATGCCAGCACCGAGAACCCGCTCCCGGAGACGCTCTATCCCGCCAAGCGGCCGGTCTCGCTGCCTCGCGCAGGAGACTGGCAGTATATTGAGACCGACTGGGGCGCACTCGATACCACCGATGCAGCCTTTGGGGGCGACTACTCCGTGGCAACCTGGGTGAGCGAGCAGCTCCGTCAGAAACACGACAAGCCGCTCTTTCTAGCCTGCGGTCTCTACCGCCCCCACGAGCCCTGGTTCGTGCCAAAAAAGTACTTCGCGCCCTTCCCCCTCGATAAAATTCAGCTCCCGCCGGGCTACAAGACCGATGACCTGGACGACCTTCCCACCGAGGGGAAGCGCCGTGGCCCCAACCGCTACTTCGAGCACATCCAGAAACAGAACCAGTGGAAGCAGGGAGTCCAAGGCTACCTTGCGTCAATCTACTTCGCCGACACCATGCTCGGACGGGTGCTGGAGGCGCTAGAGAAGAGCCCCGAGCGTGACAACACGATCGTAGTGCTCTGGTCGGATCATGGCTGGCACCTGGGCGAGAAGCAGCACTGGCAAAAATTCACTGCTTGGCGCGCCTGCACCCGTGTCCCGCTAATCATCCGTGTCCCCAAGAACACCATCGGACTGCCCGCGGGCACAAAACCCGCACGCTGCGACAAGCCCGTGAGCCTGCTCTCCCTCGCGCCCACTCTGCTGGACCTCTGCGGCCTGCCCGCCCACGCACCTCACGAAGGCCCGTCGCTGATGCCACTGCTCAAGAACCCCAAGGCGGATTGGAAGCCGGTGGCAATCACCCACCTCGACACGCCAGGCAGCTTTGGACTCAGTGCACAGGACTGGCGCTACATCCGCTATGCTGATGGCGGCGAGGAGCTCTACGATATTGCCAAAGACCCCCACGAGTGGACCAACCTCGCTAGCCAGCCACGCTACACCGTCAAGCTCGCCGAGCTCCGTGCCCTGGCCCCGACTCGCTTTGCACCCGCCTGGAAGCCGCAAGCAAGCACTTTGGTAGACCTCGACTGGCATGCAGTTGGTGCCACAGACACCCTGCCCGTCTCCAAACCACAGGGAGCCGCAGCCGCGGTTGAATTTGTAAACCAGACCGAGCAGACCGTCCGTGTCTGGTGGATCAGCCCCACGGGGGAGCGCCAGCGCTACGCCGAGCTGACACCAAGCGCGAGCTACAACCAAAACATCCGTAAGGGAGCCATCTGGCTCATCACGAATACCAACGACAAGCCCCTCGGGTACTTTCTCGCCACGGGCATGCCCAGCCGTGCCCGCATCAAGGAACGTCCATGAGACCTGTCTTCGTTTTCCTTCTCCTTCTGCTACCTTTAGTCTTCCCCCGCCCGGCGGGGGCGAGGGGGGAGAAGCCGAATATCTTGCTCATCCTTGCCGATGATCTGGGCTGGTCGGACCTGGGGTGCTACGGCAGCGAGATCAAGACTCCAAACTTAGATAGTCTTGCAAAGAACGGCTTGCGCTTCACCCAGTTCTACAACTCCGCACGGTGCAGCCCTAGTCGGGCCGCAATTCTCACGGGGCTGCACCCGCACCAGGCGGGCTTTCCCAATCTCAGCGGCGTACTAGCCGAGAACAGCGCCACGCTTCCTG
>JANNDD010000207.1:0-4113 GCA_031387365.1 Armatimonas sp.
GCGGCAAGAGCGACTCGGAAGGGGCGCGGCTCTTCACACTCTTTGGGCCAGGCGGAATCGGAAAAACACGACTCGCGATTGAAGCTGCTAGACGATTGGCGGCGCATGGGATCGTGGAGGAGGCGTACTTCGCTTCGCTGGCCAGTGCGACGACGCTGGAGCAGGTCTGGGAAGGGATATTTCAAGCACTGGAGCTACCAAGAGCGGCCAGCCTTCCGCCTAGTGTTCAGGTGGCGGCTCGGCTGCACACGGGAAGCTGTCTCCTGGTTCTCGATAATCTGGAGCAGGTGGCACTTGAAGCGGGAGAGCTCGCTGCGGGGCTTCTTGCCGAGCTACCCAAGCTGCTAATTCTTACCACGACTCGGCGTCGGCTTGGGACTCCAGACGAAACTCTAGTCGCTGTGGGGGCTCTCTCGGAGGACGATGCAATTGGGCTTTTTGTGGATCGTGCCCGAAGTATCGTACCGAACTTTTCCCCGACAGATCAAGAGCGCAATGCAATTCAAGCTCTGGTGGCACGCCTTGAGGGATTCCCGCTCGCCATCGAACTCGCTGCCGCGTGGAGCGCTGCACTCACACCTTCGGAGATGCTCACCCAACTTGACGAAGGGTTGCTCGCACTTCCTGAGCGCACAGGGGGGGAGGAGCGGCACAGCTCGCTGAGCGCCGCGATTCGTTGGAGTGTCCAGCTCCTAAACCCGGAGCTTCGCCAGGCGTTTTTTGCGCTCTCTGTCTTTCGCGGGGGCTGGTTTCCCGAGGCCGCTACGGAGATCTGTAAGGTCGGGCGGGATGCTCTGGCGAGTCTTCGGGATCGCTCGCTTATCACCGCTCAGGCGCAGGGTGACAAGCTACGGTTTGGGATGCATGAGGCTCTCCGCACCTACGGAGCAGCCTCACTCACGGCTCCCGAAACAGACGCACTTCTCGTGCGACACGCGACCTCTTTTCTGGGACTTGCTGAGCGAGAGAAGAATCCTCAAGTGCTTGCACGGGAGTATGCCAACTTCCAACAGGCTTTAGAGAACAGCCACGGCACTGTTTCTGTTGCTCTCTGCCTTGCGCTTGCCCCGTTCTGGGATCAGCAGGGCCACTGGCACGAAGGACGACGCTGGCTGGAGCGGGTGTTTACTGAAGAACTCGCTCCTTCGCAGAAAGCGGAACTCCTACATGCCGTGGCGCGGCTTTGCTACAGCCTCTGCGACGCCGAGGCTGCGGAACGCTACCACGGCGCAGCGCATCTGCTTGCTCAGGAGCGTGGAGACGAGCGAGGTCTTGGACGTGCCCTGCTAGGGCTCGCCGGGATTCATGCTCACTACCACGCCGATTACACAGAGTGCCATCGCCTCACGGAGCGGGCGCGGGAACACTTTGACAGTGCTGGAAATATCTCGGGCCAGTGCGCCTGTCTGATTGGACTCGGAGTTCTGGCGACCATTCAGGGAGACCCAGGGAGTGCCCTCACGTACCAACAGCACAGCCTTCAGCTCGCGGAGCAAGCGGGCGAGACAGCCGATGCTGCCACCGCACACCACCGGTTAGGCATTACTTACTTAGCACGTGAGGACTGGGAGCGGTGTCAGCACCACTTAGATGCTGCTGAAGCACTGATGACCGGGCTGAATAGCTCCGCGGGGCTGGCTTATGTACGCGTTGACTTGGGAACCCTGGCACTTGAGCAAGGGGAACCGGAACGGGCCCGCTTTCTCTACCAGGCATCGCTGGCGGCCTTTCGTGAGCTCGGGGAGATCTGGGCTTGTGCCCTCTGTTTGGGCAACCTGGCCCGGCTGGCAACGAAAGTGGGAGAGTTCCACAAAGCCGCCTCTCTCTGGCAAGAGTCGCTTCGGCTGCGCTTACTCCTGCATGACCCTTACAGCATGGCCGCAGGGCTTGACGGTGCCACCAACTTGTTTTTCTGCCACGCCGCGGCTAACTCTGATCTTCTTCTAGGCAAAGAGGCTGTTTGTCTACGTAGCGCAAGCGTGACATGGCGCACCGCCCACGATGCCGGGCAAGTAGATCCGGAGGGCTGCGAGGAGGCAGAAACTCAGGTGCGTGTCGCTTTAGGTGAGCTCTCTTGCCCATTGCTTACTCTGGAGCAGGCCGCAGTGCGCACACTGGAAATTCTCCAACAAAATTTTGTGTGACGTTTTTTGTCACGCCCCTGTCACGCCAGGGTTATAGACTCCTGTCCGTAAGTGCCGGAAACCTCCGGCCCGAAAGGACAGAGAATCATGAACCGAGTTTTGACCATCACCCTGGCGACTTTAGCCATTGCCGTACTGGTCGCCCCTGCTGCACATGCCCAGAGTGATGCCGAGCGTCGGGATCGCGCGAAGGCATCCTATCTCATCGCCTTCGGACGGATTCCCGCCGAAGCGGAGCTCATCCACTGGATCGGGCGACGTGAAAAAGACTGGACGGTGCCCGCCATTGTGGAGAGCCACCGCGCCTTCCTCCAGAGCAATGCTACCGAGCGCAGGGCAGTGATCGTGCGTTCTTATCTAATTTCAATGGGACGCATGCCAGAGCAGCGTGAGGTCAACGATCACATGGGGCGAAATCGTACCTACGCCGAACTGATGAATGATCATGTGGAATGGATGAAGTCGGGAAAACCCTGGCTACAGCTACAGGGCGATGCACTCAAGAGCATGGTGGATCGTTCCTACAAGGCGGCTGGCTTCATCTGGTACGCAACGCCGCTAGGACAGTTCCGTAAGAGCGATAAAGACAAGCAGGCGGGAGTTTTCTACGACGACGGCGATATTGACTACTGGAAAAATGAGGTCAAGACTAAAAATCTCACTTTTGGCGAGCTTGTCCTGATCCATCTACGCTACAAAGCTGATTTTTGCCGGAGACCGCTTCCAAAACCGAGCATCAGTCTCGGAACCGTGGTGCGGAATCAGGCGATTCAAGTCCCCGGAGCCAATGATCTATTCCGCCGAAGTACCCAGGTCGTCGCCAATGGTGGCATGAATGTCATTGCAGTTGGTGGCATGAATGTTGTTGCCAACGGCGGTATGAATGTCGTCGCCAACGGCGGCATGAATGTTGTTGCCAACGGCGGCATGAATATCGTCGTGCTGGATGGGAAGCCATACGGGGGCTAGGCAGGAAACGGGTGAGGAAAGCACGAACCGTACGACATGAGTGGAGAGGTTCGGCTACTGGGACGCTTGAGCGTGGCGCAGGGGGACGAAGTGGTAACGCACTTTCGTACCCAGAAGACCGCCGCGCTCTTGGCGTTTCTTGCTTTCCACAGCGGGAATTCTCAGTCGCGTGAGGAGCTGATCGAGCGCTTCTGGCCCGAGAGTGAGCTAGAGCAGGGGCGTATGAGTCTCCGCACCGCCCTCTCCGCCCTCCGCAAGCTCTTTGGAGAGCGCCTTACCACGGACAACACCACGGCCATGCTCAGTGTCAACACGGATCACGCCCGCTTTGAGCGTGCGCTACGCGCCGCTCGTAGTGAGCGCCTCGCAGAGACTGAGCGCCTGGAAAGACTTTCTGAGGCGGTGGAAATCTACGGCGGGCCGCTTTTGCCGGGCTTCTACGAGGACTGGGTGCTGCACGAGCGCGACCGGCTGGCGGCGGCGCAGGTGGCAGCACTCGCAGCTCTCTCACGCTGGTATGCTGCGCTGGGGGAGATTCCGAAAGCCCTAGACTATGCCCGCCGTGCCGCCGCCGCCGAGCCGCTGAGTGAGGAGATTCGTGCGGACCTTATTCGCCTTTTACGAAAGGCAAACCGTCCCGGCGAGGCACTACGTCAGTTTCACGATCTGGAAAAGCTCCTCGATGAGCAGCTTGGCCAGAAACCCTCAGCTTCGACCGTGGCACTGGTAGAAGGTCTTGTACCGACAGACACGAGTGCCCCCGAGCCCGAGATAATTGCACGCCTGCCCCTCACACTGGGCCGCTTTCGTGGCCGTCGCGACGAGCTTGCGGCTCTGGTGCAGCGGCTCTCGGGCGGCAAGAGCGACTCGGAAGGGGCGCGGCTCTTCACACTCTTTGGACCCGGCGGCATCGGAAAGACACGCCTCGCGATTGAAGCCGCACGGCGGCTAGCGGCACACCAATTCTTTTCAACCCTTCACTTTGTTCCCTTGGCAGGGG
>JANNDD010000297.1:0-2716 GCA_031387365.1 Armatimonas sp.
GCCGTCTTGTCTGGCAGCTCCCACCACTCCGGCGGTCTGGCGGGTACTGGGTCTGAACGCTCCGTAAGCTCCGGCATCGGGCCGTCAACTCGGATCGGGCTTCTGGCCGCATCGAGCAGCTTCTGGTATGCGGCTTCGCTCATCTCCTCAACCGGCAACCGCTCACGCCGCCCCAGGACATCTACCGCGAAGATGTCCTGGCGAGCGGGCTTTCCGCGAGCACCCGGTTTCTTTTCAGGACAAGACCGATCAGAGGGACGGGCGGACCCCAAAAGGCCGCCGTCCTCTGTCGGATTGTCCGTCTGTATATTCTCTCTTTTAGATCCTTTTGCACGAATACCTGCAACTCAACCAGACCCTTCACGGCGTTGCCGATGGTCTCACGGTTGAGGTTGGTTCACTTCTAAACGGCGTTTAACACGCTTGGCGATAACGCCCTGGGTGATCCACTCGCGCTCTTTGACTAACTCCCGTCCCTTTGTACGCAAATACACTCACCCCGTACACAAACACCTTCATGCAACGCTCGTTGGAGTTTTCCATTCGCCGGTTTATGCTTGCTCTTGCGCGGCGAGGCAACGGCCCCTCACCAACAAGAAGAGGCCCCACGCCGCGCAGCGAAGCAACTGGAGCGTTAGCAGCTTCCAAGCTCCACATGCTTCGCGCGATCTTTAACAACTCCCCCCACGAAAGTGGGGAACTTTGAAAGGAATCCCCTCCCATGAATCTCGATGAGGTCTGCGACCGCGTGAGCGCAGATGATGCGGGTAAGCACGACCATCTCGTGCCCATCCGAGAAGTATCTATGCACCAGAGCCGACTGTATTGGCCTGGTGCCGACGATGACAGTTTCGGCTTTGCTTTGACCCCCTGGGCGATGAGCCAAGCCTGTACCAAGCTCGGAATGCCAAGCGCCTACTTCGGTAGGTGTCCCAAGGAACTTCAAGATTCGCAGTGGAACCATTGGCGCGGGCTCCCAGAGGAGCTACGCAAGAAGAACGGTGGCGACGGAGGCGACCGCTGGACCATCCGGGCTAAAAACCTGGAGGTTCGCGGTGTGCTCTCTGCTCGCTACGAGAAGCTGGACAACCGACAGCTCCTCAACGCTCTCCTGCCCGCGCTGGAAGGCATGAACTACCCGGTGAAACTCTTCGATCTGACAAACGAGAGTCTCCACCTGCGCCTCATTGACCCGAGAATGAGCCGTCTGGTACTGCCTGGTGATCCGCTCATTGTGGCGATTCACATCGCCAACAGTGAGGTAGGTTTACGGGCCGTGACGATAGATGCCTGCATCTTTCGCCAAGTGTGTAGCAACGGTATGGTACGTAAAGTCGCGGGTAGGAGCATGCTCAAGCAGCGGCATATTCATGTTGCCACAGCGCAGTTTGTTCCTTTGCTTCAGGATGCCATCGCGCAGGCGCGACTCGTGGCGGCGGCGTTCATCGAGCAGATGATCCTCTCCACAAAGACGGTTGTTCCTGACCCAGCAAGGGCTATCGAGGTGCTGGCAGATGCCTGGAAACTCTCCAGGCAGACCGCCGAGTACATCAAGTTCGGGCTGTATGGCGAGTCCCACCAGGACACGCTCTACGGTCTGGTAAACGCCGTCACCAGTGCAGCGCAACGGTTGTCGGTGGAAGGGCGCTACGAGCTAGAAACGTTGGCAAGTGTCCTAATCGACACCACTAGCGAGAGCCGAGCAGACCAGGCGCTTCGTCAGAGAATACTCCTTCCCAAAGGAGGATCATTCGTGTGAGTGCTATTTCCTCCACGATAGACAAGCGGCTCGCTACTGTCTGCCAGCGCCTCCGCGGGCTGGCGGCAGAGATCGAGGAGAAATGGCGCTTCGGAGTCGTGCATTTGATGGTCGAGGAGCACGTCATCCAGGCCCATCGCGGTTGGCGAATCGAGATTCCCGTTCCCGAGCTAGACGATTACATCGGCCTGCCTGAGGATGGAGAGTTGGTACCGCTTCCGTCTAGCGCAGAAGAAGCCCTCGAACTGCTAGAGCAGATCCTAACGACCTGCCGAGGTGTTCGAGGAGTAGATTCTCCTGCTGTCCCCAAGCCCGAGCAGCTTCGTGCTGTAGGGGCCCTGCTAAAGCGGCGTTAACACCGCACTCGTTTCCCCAAATCACCGGGCCATGCTGCCCGGAGACGGGAAGTTCATGGCTCGGTATTTTCAATTACTAGAAAGGAACCTTACCAATGAATCTGGACGAGGCGAGGTTACTTGCCAACGTCAACGACCGAGCGCAGCGGCTCTTCGAGGACGGATACCGCATCCGCTCTCTTGATGGCAACCTGCACCTGATTCGCTCCGAACACGGAGCCACCTACACTCTGGATCGCGCCGAAAAGAGCTGCACCTGCCCCTTCTTCGAGAAGCACGGCGGACGCTACTCCTGCAAGCACGTCCTGGGCTGGCGAAAGCTCCTCATGGCTCATAGGATCGAGATTGCTCGCCGCACTGCCCGTTGGGAAGCGGTGGAGCAAGCCGTCACCATTGAGCAGGTCATGCAGAGTGCATCACGGGTGCTCCAGCAACGTCTGGAGGTGCCGCTGTGTCTCTAACGATTTCGCGCTACAAAGGCGGTCGGCACTGGGCGGTACGAGAAGCCGACACCGGCTCACTCGTCGTCGTCACGGTCTACCGCAAGGGTGCCGCTGAAGTTGTTAGACGGCTCACCGGGCAAGTCCCGGAAAGAGCGAAG
>JANNDD010000327.1:0-16315 GCA_031387365.1 Armatimonas sp.
TGGATGGGAAAGCGAACACGGGTTGGGCGATTGTGGGAGCGGGCAACTGGAATGTGAATCGCACGGCGACCTTTCATCTTGATAAACCCACCACGGCCAAGAAGTGGACGGTCACACTCAAGCAGGAGTACGGCGGTCAGCATACCCTGGGCAAGTTCCGCCTGAATCTCGGAGCCGCACAGCCTGACTCCGATCCCAGCCCGGTTGAGCAGCGCAAGAAAGCGGCCTCTGAGAAAGCGTTCGCCACGTGGAAGACAGCTCAGCAAGCGGGAGCCGTGGGCTGGGAAGTGGTGCGGCCCGTCAAGGCAACTTCCAATCTGCCTCTCCTCACGATCCAGCCCGATGGAATTGTCTACGTGAGCGGCGACATCACCAAGCGCGATGTTTATGACGTCCAGCTGACAGGCCTGCCAAAGGGCGTCACGGCGTTGCGACTGGAAGCCCTCCCCGATGATCGCTTGCCCAAGCACGGCCCCGGGCGAGTCGCCTACGAAGGCCCCCAAGGGGATTTCTTTTTGAGTACGCTTATCCCCGGTGTGGGGAAGCTCGTCAAAGGCGTCTCCACAGTTGGCACGGCGCAGAACGCGCTCGACACCAATCCGCAGACCGGCTGGAGTATCAATGGTGCGCAGGGTAAGACCAGTGTGGCAGTCTTTACGTTTGACAAGCCCCTCGAAACCGACACACTCGCTCTCTCGATGGTCTTTGAGCAGTACTACGCCGCCGGGCTGGGCAAGTTTCGCCTGTCCGTGACAAATACCCCCCAGCCCCCCGATAACGGGGGATTTCGTGCGCTCTTGCCGAGCCTGGAAGACGCGCTGGCAAAGAACGACGAGGCGACGCTTCGTACGCAGTTTGTTCGAGTCGCGCCCGAGCT
The DNA here is from genome assembly GCA_031387365.1 of Armatimonas sp. Lineage (GTDB taxonomy): Bacteria > Armatimonadota > Armatimonadia > Armatimonadales > Armatimonadaceae > Armatimonas. The sequence continues at coordinate 878 of JANNDD010000327.1, forward strand.
GGCAAGTGCCCGTGCGGAGCTGGAGACACTACGTAAGTCTCTGCCAGAGCCACCAACGACACTGGTCTTTATCGAGCGTCCCAAAGCCAATCCGCGCACCACGTTCATCCACAATCGGGGGGAGTTTCTCCAGCCCACGGAGAAAGTAAGCGCCGCCCTCCCCACAATATTTACGCCGTCCGGCTTCGCGAAGGGGGTAAATGCCAGGCTTGCCTTTGCCCGCTGGCTGGTGAGCCCGGAGAACCCGCTCACGGCGCGGGTGATCGCGAACCGAGCGTGGGCGGCGTTTTTTGGCAAGGGAATCGTGAGAACGAGCGAGGACTTTGGCTACCAGGGCTCCCCACCGACCCACCCAGAGCTTCTTGATAGCCTCGCGGTTGGATTTATGCAGAATGGCTGGAGCCAGAAGAAACTCCACAAGCGCATCGTGATGTCTGCAACCTACCGGCAGTCGTCGAAAATTACGCCACAGGCACTCGCTAAAGACCCGGAGAATAGACTGCTCTCGCGCGGGCCACGGGTGCGCCTCGATGCCGAGCTGGTGCGTGACAATGCGCTGGCTGTGAGTGGGCTGCTCTCCCAAAAGATCGGCGGCCCGAGTGTCTTCCCTCCTCAGCCACCGAGCGTCACCACCGAGGGCGCGTACGGTGCGCTTGCCTGGAATGTGAGTACCGGAGAAGACCGCTACCGACGTGGCCTCTACACGTTCGCAAAGCGAACTGCCCCCTATGCCATGTTCCAGACCTTCGATGGCCCCAGTGGCGAGGCCTGCATTGCCCGCCGTGAAGTCAGTAACACGCCGCTGCAGGCGCTCACGCTCCTCAATGACACGGTCTTTATGGAGGCTGCGCAAGCGCTCGGTAAGCGCATGGTAAGTGAGCCTGGCCTGCTGGAAACCCGCGTCGCCCACTTGTTCTGCCGCGTCGTCACCCGCCCGCCAAGCTGGGACGAGCTCGCGGCGCTGACGGCATTTTATGAGAAACAAACCAAACGCTTTGCTAGCGGCGAGCTCAGCGCTAAAGCCCTCTGTGGCAGCGACTCTGCCACCGCCGAGCAAGCCGCTTGGACCGCACTTTCACGCGCGCTCTTGAACTTGGACGAGGCGATTGTCAAACGGTAACCCGCGTGGTCAGGGAACGAGGTTGGCGGCGCAGCGGGCAAAAATCATATGCAGAGCACCCAGAAGATCCTCCATGTCGCGCAGTGCAAAGACGGCGGACTCGGCAATGCTGCCATCCGTTCGTCTATGATAGAACTGCCATGCCTGCCCATTGGTGACGATTCCAAAGAGATCGGGAGTCAGCCCGGCGGCTTCGTTAAGCTCGGCGCAGGCGTGCAGCTCCACCAGGCACTGCGCGAGTCCTTTCTCAAAGTCATCTTTCTTGGCCTCGACGGCGCAAAGAAGAGGCGTGTCAATGTAGGCTCGGTTTGGTGTGACAAGATAGTCCGCCTCGCCCGTCAGCTCCAGACTTTCCAAGGGAGCCGATTTCCATATCTTCAAGCTGGGATAGTGGAGCGCGACCTCCGCGCAGAGAGCATCAATAATCAGCTCCTTTGCCCGCTCCGTCGAAGTAAGATCGAAGCACTGGAGTCGCTCCAGGTGGAGCCTAAGGGCATCGCTGGGGGTAGTCGGAGTCAGCTCCAGCTCCCACTTATGCAGGTTCTCCTGCCCGATCATCTGCATCGCGGATTTTGTATTAAACTTAGAGAAGCTTTTTCGGGTGGACATGGTGCTATTATATCGCTAGGAAGATAAAATGGAGGCGTTATGCCAAGCCCTTTCCCTGGAATGGACCCTTATCTGGAATCCCCTGATTACTGGCGCGATGTACATTCCAGTTTTCTTGTCGAGGTTCGCGTTGCACTAAACGCCACGCTTCCGCCTGGTTTTGTGGCACGCACCGAAGAGAGACTCTATGTAGTCGAGCCAGACCGCTCTATCTATCCCGATATCGCTCTCACACGCCAGGTTCCCGAGCGCCCGACAGGAAGGGTAAGTGCTGCAGTAATTGATAAGCCTGTTGTTTACTTTGCGCCTCCTGAAGAAATTCGTGAGAGCTTTGTCGAGATACGCTCCGTCAAACAAGGCGGGCAGCTCGTGACTGTTATTGAGCTTCTCAGTCTTGCCAACAAGATGTCCGGGCGAGGTAGGGAAGAGTACCGCCGTAAACAATATGACTTACTGCGAAGCGATGTCCATTTTTTAGAGATTGATCTTCTCCGAGCAGGTGAGCATACTATTGCGCTTCCCAAGCTTTCGGAGCCTGGAAAAGAGTATCTTGCCTGTCTGCACCGTGGGGATGGCTCCTGGCGTTTCGTGACTTGGGCATTTGGCCTGCGTGACCGACTCCCTCGTGTGGCGGTGCCTCTAACCGAGGAGCTTCCCGACATTGCGCTCGACTTACAAGAGGTATTCACCGCTGTCTATGACGGAGGGCGCTACGGCGCGACTATAGACTACACACAGCCTCCTCTTCCCATTTTGCGACCCGAAGATGTGCAGTGGGCAAAGGCACTTTTATTATGAACAAACGAAATCTAAACATCACGCGGCGGCACTTCTTTGAGGAGTGTGGGGTTGGGGTGGGCAAGCTCGCACTGGCGGGGCTACTGACTGGTGCTCCCCTTTCTCCCACCTGCGCAGCGGGCTCGTTATTGGGAGAAAGGGGCCGGGGGATTGAGGGGAAACCGAAAGCCAAGCACGTCATCCACTTGTTTATGGCGGGCGCTCCCTCACAGCTCGATCTCTTTACCTACAAACCAGAGCTGGTGAAATTAGAGGGCAAGCCTCTGCCGCCCTCGGTGTACAAAGACCAGCGCTACGCCTTTATCCGCGCCGATGCCGCCGTGCTGGGGCCGCGCTTTAAGTTCGCAAAGCACGGGCAGTGCCAGATGGAGCTCTCGGAGCTTCTGCCACATCTGGGAAGCATCGCCGATGATATTTGCCTGGTGCAGTCGGTGAGCACCGATCAGTTCAACCATGCGCCTGCGCAGATCTTCTGGAACACGGGAAATGGCCAGCCCGGACGGCCCGCGCTGGGCTCGTGGGTGGTCTATGGTTTGGGAACGGGGGCGAAAAATCTCCCGGACTTTGTGGTGATGAGCACCGGGGCGGGAATCTCAGGCGGCGCGGCAAACTGGTCGAGCGGCTTTCTGCCCACGAAGTACGCGGGCGTGCGCCTGCGAAACTCCGGCGACCCGATTTTAGATGTGAGCAACCCGGCGGGTGTGGACGCAAAGCTACAGCGCGAGACGCTGGACTTGGTGAGAAACTTAAACCGACGTGACTCCGACCCGGAGATCGCCTCACGCATTGCCAGCTATGAGCTTGCCTTCCAGCTCCAGACCTCGGCCCCAGAGCTGATGGACTTAAAATCCGAGAGCAAGGAGACTCTCGCAATGTACGGCTGCGACCCCGACAAGCCCAGCTTCGCCCGGGCTTGTTTACTGGCACGGCGTATGATCGAGCGGGGCGTGCGCTTTGTCAATATCTACCACGAGGGCTGGGACGCGCACTCCGATGTGGCGGGGACAAGCCGCAATAAGTGTAGGGAGACCGATCAGGCATCGGCAGCACTGGTGAAAGACTTAAAACAGCGTGGGCTGCTCGATGAGACACTGGTGATCTGGGGCGGAGAGTTCGGACGCACCCCGATGGTGGAGAACAACCCCGCTCTGGGCCGCTCACAGGGTCGTGACCACCACCCACAAGCCTACACGATGTGGCTGGCGGGCGGTGGAATTAAAGGCGGCATGACCTACGGTGCCACGGACGACTTGGGCTTTCACGTAGTGGAGAACAAAGTCCATGTCCATGACTTGCAAGCCACGATCCTTCACTGCCTGGGGCTGAACCACGAAAAACTTACCTACCGCTACTCAGGCCGAGACTTCCGCCTCACGGATGTGCACGGTAGCCTGGTCAAAGACATTCTGAGCTAGCCGGGTTTGTTGCTCTTGATCTTGCTGGTGAGAAGCTTGTTCTGAGTGCGAAGCCACTGACCGTTTTTCTTTACCCAAGTGTCCTCACTGGTCGCCTCCGACTCCTGTGTGTTCTTGCCAATCAAGGTGAGACTGTCTAGCGTCTTGACTGTCGCAGTATTGCCTGTCACGACACACTTGGTGATCTTTGTTGTGAGTAAGTAGGACTTGAGACTGCTAAAGGCCTGAGTGATCTGTGGCTTGATCTGTGCCATAGTGCGTTTGTCGCCCTTGCGGCCGACGCTGACAAACTCCGGTGCGTTGATCGCCAGCGAGCCCACGACATCTTTCTTGGCGGCAGCGGCAGAGCGTTTATCATACTGTGCTTGAATGGCTTTCTGGTCGTCTTTCGCTTGGGCAGACGAGGTAAGGGCCACGAGGGCCGCGAGAATGAGCAGTTTTTGTTTCATGGTACTCTTATCGGTTCTTTCTTGTTGTTTGTGCGCACTGAGGAACAAAGCAAGCCCTGAGCGAGAGGGAATTGTCCCCTCGGACGCGGTTTTGCATCACGAAATTTGAGGTAGTAGGCAATTTTTTGTCTTAGCTGGAAACAGGCTTGCCATCCATGAGAGTCTTGTTGGAGAGTGCGCGGTTCTTCTGACGCTTCCAGACGCCGCTTTTCTTGACCCATGTATCTTCATTGCGGCTGGCTCCCTCCATCTGTGCTTTCTTGCCCGTCTGAGGATTGGCAAGGGTGAAGAGAGACTTATCGGAGACGGTTACCGTGGCTGTGTCGCCCTTGAGCGTGACTTTCTCGACGGTGCTACTGAGCTTGATACTCTGGGCAATGGTTGTGATCTGCATAAAAGCGGCTTTGAACTCGGCCAAAGTCAACTTTTTCCCTTTGGTGTCTGTTGTCGTAAAATCGCTGGTGTTGATACTTAATGCACTGTCAATATCCTTTTTCATAAAGGCAGCAGCTTCTTTATTGTACTGTGCCTGAAGGGTTTTCTTGAGTGTTACCGTGTCTTGTGCGACCGCAGGAGCGGCTAGCAATATAGCTGCCATAAAGAGCAGGGGTTTCATTTAGTGGGTTCCTTGGGTGGCGTCTGCCACTGTTTTAAATGCTGTTGATAGTGCGGGATAGAGTGCTCGGTAGGTAGGATAGTAGCGGGAATAGATTTTAGATTGTCGCGCATCGGGCTTGGCTCCAGGACGGATCGAGACGGTGGCGGCGCAGGCTTCGGGGACACTGGCATAGGTGCCGCATCCCACAGCAGCTAGAAGCGCAGCTCCGAGTGCGGGGCCTTCATCTATATTGAGCAACACGTGTTTTTTCTCGATCACATCGGCCATCATCTGGAGCCAGAACACGGACTTTGCGCCGCCGCCCGATGCGCGAATCTCGCTCACAGGGACACCCATCTCGCTAAAGAGCGTGAAGAGATCCTTAAAGGCATAGCTTACTCCCTCAAGCACAGCGCGGGCGAACCAGTCTTTTGTGGAGCGCAGGGTCGCGCCAAAGAAGACACCACGGGCATCGGGATCGAAGTGAGGGTTTCGCTCGCCCGCTAGGTACGGCAGATAGAGCAAGCCCTCACAGCCTGCCGGGGCACTTGCTGCGCCTTGGGTGATGGTATCGTAGCTCGTGCCTTGCGCGAAGGTGTCTCGGTACCAGCGCAGGGAGCCGCCTGCTGAAATAACGCAGCCCATCTGTGCCCAGGCACCCGGAACGGCGTGGCAGAAAGTCTGGACGCGCATCTGGGGATCAATCGCTGCCGTGTCTGAGTGCGCAAAGACGACGCCGGAAGTGCCTAGTGAGGAGACTACCTGCCCGGAGCTCACCACACCACAGCCCACCGCGCCCGCCGCTTGGTCGCCCCCGCCACCCACCACAGGAGTTCCTGCCTTTAGCCCCGTCAGCGCCGCCGCCGCCACCGAGATCACGCCCGTCTGCTCCGGCGACTCGACCACGCGCGGGAGCCACTCGCTCGGGATACTTAACTTATCGAGTGCTGTTTTTGACCAAGTGCGCTTGCGGACATCAAAGAGCGACGTGCCAGAGGCATCGCTCACTTCAGCGGCAAACTCCCCCGTGAGCTTGAAGCGAATGTAGTCTTTTGGCAGCAGCACGTGCGCGACTTTGTCATAGACCTCGGGTTCGTTCTTGCGTAGCCAGAGAATCTTCGGCGCGGTGAAGCTGGTAAACACCGGCTGGCCCAAAATCTCGTAACAGCCCTGCGTCCCGCCCAGAAGCTCCGTAATCTCGGCACACTCCGCGCCTGTTCTGGCATCGCACCAGAGTAGCGCGGGCCGCAGCACTTGAGCGTTCTTGTCCAGAAACACCGAGCCGTGCATCTGCCCCGTCAGTCCGACACCAGCCACGTCCTCGCCCCGCTTGCCCGCCTTTGCTAGCACGCCCTGGATTGCCTGAATCGCCGCCTGCCACCAGTCCGTGTCCGGGTGCTGCTCTGCCCACTGTGGGTACGGCGTGGAGAGCGTGTACTCGTGTAAGTCCGAAGCGAGCAGCGTGCCATTTTCGTCAATTAAGACGGCCTTCGTGCCGCTGGTGCCCGTGTCAATGCCAAGAAACAAAGCCATAGTTGGGAGACTATTTCGCCAAAAAAGCACCGCTTTCCTGCTCCTATAGCGCGGGTACCACGATACAATCAGGGTCTATGTGTGGAATTACAGGCTATGTGGGGCCGCGCCCCGGCGTCCGAACCGTGATCGAGATGTTGCGGCGGCTGGAGTACCGGGGCTACGACTCGGCAGGGGTAGCAGTGGCATCCGAGGGAGATTTGCAGATTGTGAAGGCGGTGGGCAAGCTTGCCGTTTTAGAGTCACAGCTCCAGGATTACTGGGAGACACACGGCGCTGCGATTGCCCACACGCGCTGGGCTACCCATGGCGGCCCGACAACTCCCAATGCTCACCCGCATTTTTCTCAAGACAGTAAGATCGCGCTGATTCACAACGGAATTATCGAGAACTATCAAGAGCTACGATCAGAGCTGATTAATGAGGGGTTTCTCTTCGCCTCCGAGACCGACACCGAAGTGCTGGTGCATCTGATAGACCGTGCATTTTGCAAGTTGGGCGCGATGGAGGTGGCGATCCGTGAGGCGCTGACATTGGTGACGGGGGCGTACTCCATCGCCGTGTGCTCGTCGCACGAGCCGCAGACTATCTACTGCGCTAAGACGGCATCCCCGCTGATTCTCGGACTCGGTGACGGTGAGAATTTTCTGGCCTCCGACATTCCCGCCGTGATGCGCTACACGCGAAAAGTTATTGTGCTGGAAGACGGTGACTTTGCCAAGCTCACACCAAGTGGAGTGATTCTTACAGATCTCGCGGGTGGCCCAATTCATCGCGAGCCGTTTATGGTCACTTGGGACGAACAGACAGCGGAAAAAGGCGGTTTTCCGCACTTTATGCTCAAGGAGATCCACGAGCAGCCGCGTGCGCTGGCCGACACGCTCCGGGGCCGACTTACTGATGAGGAGCGGGTCTGTATTCCTGAGCTTGAGGGATTTACGAAAGCACAGCTTGTGGGATTTACGCATGTCCATATTGTCGCCTGCGGCACGGCGTATCACGCGGGTGTGGTCGCTAAGCGCTTCTTCGAGGGGCTCTTGCGCCGTCCCGTTGAGGTCAGTGTGGCCTCAGAGTTTCGCTACTCCGACCCGCTGGTGAGCCAACAAACTCTCTGTTTGATTATCTCGCAGTCCGGGGAGACCGCAGACACACTGGCGGCACTGCGTGAGGCCAAACGGCTGGGGGCGACCATTGTCTCCGTAGTGAATGTGGTCGGCTCCTCGATCGCCCGCGAGAGCCATGCCTGTGTCTACACCCAAGCGGGGCCGGAGATCTGCGTGGCGAGCACGAAAGCCTATGTCACCCAGCTGATGGTGCTCTATCTGATTGGCCTGCACTTTGCCGCTCTGGAAGACAGGCTCACCGACACGGCGCACCAGAGCTTTGTGCGGGATCTGGTGGCGTTGCCCGATGCTGTGGAGAGCGTGATCGGTAATGCCCTGCTGGTGGAAGACTTGGCCGCAAAGCTCGCGGATCGGAGCGTTTTCTTCTACCTTGGGCGCGGCTACGACTACGCCGTAGCGCTGGAGGCGGCGCTCAAACTCAAGGAGATCAGCTACTTGCACGCCGAAGCCTATGCCGCCGGGGAGCTCAAGCACGGCCCGCTGGCGCTGATCGAGCCGGGCGTTATTGTGGTGTGCTTGGCGACTCAGCCCACGGTGTTTGACAAGATGTTGAGTAATATCAAGGAAGTCGCCGCGCGCGGTGGAACTGTCGTGGGTGTGGTTTTTGAGGGGGAGAATAGACTCGATAACACGGCGGATCACTTACTCCGTATTCCCCAAGTCCGCCCTGAGCTGGCCCCAATAGTCTCGATTGTGCCGATGCAGCTTCTGGCGTATTTAGTCGCACTGCAGCGTGGCTGCGATATTGATATGCCTCGGAACCTCGCGAAATCCGTCACCGTCGAATAGCCATAAAAAACAAAGACCCCCCTCCGCGATGCTGGAGAGGGGTAGAGCAGAGACTAGCTACGCCTTGACAAGGTCGCCGCGCAACTCACCGCTGGGGACGAAATCCGTGTGGACATTGATGTAGTGGGTCTTGTTGCTCAGACCAGGCACGGCTGCATCGTACTTGAAGTCTATGTGAAGCTCACCCGGCTTGCTTGTATCGCGCGGTCCCGTTCCTGTGCCCGTGAGCAGGTTGAGCACGATGGAGCCATTCACGCCCGGGGCTCCTGCATGGATATGCGCGCCCGTGATGCCACCGTTAAGACCACGAATATCCACGACCACGCGGGTCTTTCCGTCCACCGTTGACACCGCCGCCGTACCGACACCAGGAGCGCTGTTGGCAGGCACTTCCTGGCTACCGAGCAGTGTGGTGGTGAAGTAGTCCGTGGGAACCACTCCCGAGCTGCTCCCACAGCCAGCAAAGAGAACGCCACTTAGGGCGAAAAGCGCGCAAAAAACACGTCTTGTTAACATAAAAAATCCTCCGGCTTGCATTTTACCTTAATCCACGCTCTTTGAAACAGCGCTTCTCAAGCAGCCGATTCCCTCGACCTCTACCTCCACAAGATCGCCTACTACAAGCGGCCCCACTCCGGGCGGTGTCCCTGTTGCAATCACATCTCCGGGCTCTAAGGCAAACCACTGGGACAGATAGGCGATGAGCTTGGGAATGGAGTGGATCATCTGGCTCGTGGTGCCGTCCTGCTTGGTCTCGCCATTGACACGGAGCTGCACCCGAATCGCCGAGGGGTCTTGGATCTCGTCCACCGTCACCAGGTGCGGCCCGAGTGGGCCAAACGTGTCGAGGCTCTTGGCCAGAAACCACGGGTGTCCCTTGCTCTGGAGTGCCTTAGATTTCTCGCGCGCTGTGACATCGTTAAAGCACGTGTAGGCCACGACACAGTCCATCGCATCTTTTTCCGCGATATTCTTCCCGCCCTTACCCAGCACTACGAGCAGCTCGCCCTCAAAGTCCACGCGCCCCGCCCACTCGGGAATACAGATCTCGCTGTCTGGCCCAATCACGCTCTGGGAGGCTTTCAGAAACACCACGGGCTCATCGGGGACGGCGTTACCCAGCTCCTTGGCGTGCTCGGCGTAGTTACGACCAATGGCTAAAATGCGATTTGGCTTGGGGATAGGCGCGAGCCGCGCGGCAAACGGGGCAAGCAGCAAGTCATCGAGCTGCCCCGTCTCCAGCAAGATCGAGAGTGCCCGCTCCAATCGCTTGGCCAGCGCAGTTGCATTGCACGCCGCCTCAAACGGTGTCGCCGGAGCCGCCGCCGTGTCTCCCGCCGCCGCCAGCGCCGCTGCGACAGGCAGGAGCTGCTCCTCGTCGCCGTAGGTCACGGCCAGCCGATTGTCTGAAAGAAGTGCTAGTTTCATTAGATCACCGTACCGTGCTTCCTGAGTCGGCCTTTTTATCGGGCTGGAGGAGAATCGCATTCCCCTCGGCATCAGTGGCGGCCAGAAGCATGCCCTTACTCTCGACACCGCGCATCTTGCGGGGCTTGAGGTTATACACCACCACGATCTGCCGCCCGACCAATTCTTCAGGGGTGTAAGCGGTGGCGATGCCACTGACAATCTGCCGATCCTCTTCGCCGATCTTGAGTTGCAGCTTCAGGAGCTTATCCGCCCCTTCGACTTTCTCGGCAGCCACAATATCGGCGACACGTAGCTCGACTTTTAGAAAGTCGTCAATGGTAATTTCGTTGCTGACCTCAGCCGGTGTCTCAGTCGCCACAGGGGGCGCGGGTGTTGTTTCCAAAGGTTTCTCCGTTAACGTTAAAATTTTTGTATCAATGCGTGGGAAGAGGGGGGCGGGCTCGCCGGTCTTGATGCCGCCGGGCAGTGCGCCGAAGCGGGTGCTCTCCTCCCAGGTGCCGTCGGTGAGTGAGGCGAGGCCGAGCTGTTTTGCCACTTCTGCGGCGACACCGGGCATGACGGGCGAGAGGAGATAGGTCGCTAGGCGGACGCCTTCCAGCGCATTGTAGACTGCCTCGGCGACGGCCTCCGTCTCGCCCGCCTTGGCCGCTTTCCACGGGGATTTTTGTGCCAGATAGACATTCACCGCGCGAAGAAGCGGCCAGACCGAGGCCAGCGCACTGCCCCAGTCGAAGCGCTCCAGGGCTCTCGTGTAGGCCGCGACGGTCTCGGCAGCAAGCGCCGTGAGCCCGGCATCGAGCGGAGCGTTTGTGGGAACCACACCATCGAAGTACGTGGCTTTCAAGATGCGATTGAGCACGTTGCCAAAGTCGTTGCCCAGATCGGCGTTCCAGCGGTTGGCGAGCAGCTCCAGCGAGAACTCAGAGTCATCGGTGAAGCGAATATCGCGCAGTAAATAGTAGCGCAGTGCATCTTTTGCAGCACTTTCGGAGGCTCCGCTGGCGGCAACCAGTGCCTCTACCACGGCTTTTGGTTCCGGGATATTGCCCTTGCTCTTGCTGCCCTTCTCACCGCCCACCGTCCACCAGCCGTGCCCCACCACGTGTTTGGGGAGCGGTAGATCTAGTCCCATAAGAATGGCGGGCCAGAACGTGGCGTGAAACCGTGCGTAGATCTCTTTTGCCATCAGGTGTGCATCGGCAGGCCAAAGAGTATTCCAACTCTCGTTGTCCGGCCAGCCAGTGTTACTTAAGTAATTGATGAGCGCGTCGAACCAGACATAAAAGACTTTCTCAGGGTCGCCCGGCACGGCAATGCCCCAGCCCGCGTTCTTGCGGCTGATTGCGATATCGCGCAGGCCATCCTCGATCATTGCCAGCACCTCGTTGCGGCGCGTCTCGGGTAGTAAGAAAGTGGGGTGGGCATCAATATGTGTCTTGAGCCGCTCGCCGTAGGCCGAGAGCTTGAAGTAGTGTACTTCCTCCTGTATGCGCTCAACTTTTGCGCCGGTCTCTTTGACGATCCCATTCTCGTCCACATCGGTGTCGCGGAAGAATGTCTCGTCGGCTACGGAGTACCAGCCCTCATAAACACCTAAATAAATATCGCCGCTGGCTTGGAGGCGCGAGAAAACGTCGCGGACGACTTTCTTGTGGCGCTCCTCACTGGTGCGGATAAAACTGTCGTATTCAATGCCAAGATACTGCCAGCACTCCACAAAGCGCTGACTTACCTCATCCACAAAAGCCTGAGGTGTCTTGCCCGCCTTCACGGCGGCATCCGCAACTTTCTGCGCGTGCTCATCGGTGCCCGTTAAGAAGTAGGCGTTGTCGCCTCGCAATTTTCGATAGCGTGTGTGGGCATCACACAGAAGTGTGGTCGTGGCGCTCCCCACATGAGGAACTCCATTGACATAGTAGATAGGCGTGGTGATGTAGTAACGTTTTTCAGGCATAGTGAAGTCTGTATCGCGGTGTAAGTCAAACAAAATCAAAAAAAGCGGATCACACGGATCCGCGCCGGGTGGGAAGCGCTCAGCCAGGGCGTACACAGGCGGCGGCTCCCGCATCCCAGCCACAATCACCGCCGCCACTTTCTCCGTGGCTCGTTGCGGCGATCACGGAGAGCAAGCGGGTCTTAGTGGGCGTCCCACAGGCGGGGCAGGAGGTGGGCTCATCTTTTTGGGAGAAGCCGCGGAGGGTTTCAAAGCTGCGTTCACAGGACTTGCAGCGGTATTCGTAGATTGGCATAGCGCTCTATTTTACCGCGATTGTCCCGCCGGTTGGAGCGGCGGGACTGGGGAGCGTCGCAGGCTCCGCTACAAAGGGCGTTCCGCCCATTCGGAACCCGATGGCCGGAACGGCCTTTCTAGCCGAAGGCTCTCTAGCGCCGCCGCTCCAACCGGCGGTGCTACGGTATAATCTGTTTATGAGAAAGTTGCTGTGCAGCGGGGCATTGCTTGGGCTGGCGGCGCTGAGCTATAGCGCTCCGCCATCGTCTAAATCCACACTGGCATTTTCGGGCGGCGAGAAGGGGATTGCGCTCAGTGGAGCGTACTCGTCGGCGCGGGTGCTGATTGAGGAAAATGGGCGGGATGTGACCGGTGGTGTCAAGCTGGCGCTGGCAAACCCGAGCCTTGCGGTGCTGAAAGATGGCACGCTCTGGCCACGTAAAGACGGCGCGACGGTGCTGACGGCAACGCGCAACGGGCAGATACTGATGATCCCTGTGCAGGTAACAGGCCTCGCGGGGGCTAAGCCGCCGCGTTTCCGGTCAGACGTGATGCCGCTTCTCACGCGCTACGGCTGCAACCAGGGCGGCTGTCACGGGGCACAGCAGGGCAAGGGCGGCTTCAAGCTCTCCCTTCAGGGCTACGATCCCGATGCCGACTACGAGTCCATTACCCGTGCCGCGGCGGGGCGCCGTGTGTCGCCCGCGCAGCCGGAGAACAGCTTGCTTCTTCGTAAACCGACGATGCTGGTGAGCCATAAAGGCGGTCAGCTCTTTGAGGCGGGCTCGCCCGCGCATCAGCTACTGGCCGACTGGATTGCGGCGGGGATGCCAAAGCCTCTGCCCGAGGAACCCGACGTGACGGGGCTGGAGATCGTGCCTGCTGTGCGAACCCTCTTCGTGGGGCAGAAACAGCGCTTTCGTGTCTGGGCGAGCTTTTCCGATAAAACACGCCGCGATGTGAGCGCGGAGTCCCTGTTCAGTGTGAGCGATGGCTCCGTCGCGCAAGTCACCCTCGATGGCAATGCAAAGATTGTCGGTAAGGGCGAGGGCGCGATTCTCATTCGCTACCAGGATCGAGTCGCCACGGCATCGCTCCTCAGTCCCTTTGCCGCGCCCCGCGCCCCGCAGCCTCAGCCCACCACGGTGGATCGTCTGATTGAGAACAAGCTCGCCGCGCTCGGCCTAGACACCTCGCCCAACTGCTCAGACTCGGACTTTCTGCGCCGTGTCTCGCTGGACCTGATTGGTCTGCTCCCGACACCCGATGAGGCCCGTGCGTTTCTGGCGGACACCGACCCGCTGAAGCGCACCAAGCTCGTGGGGAGGTTGTTGGAGCGTCCGGAGTACGTGGACTACTGGACCCTCAAGTGGGGCGATCTGCTGCGGAGCAACCGCTCGGTGCTCAATGACAAGGGACTGACGGCGCTCAACCGCTGGATTCGCACGAGTGTTGCGGTCAATAAACCCTGGAACGTCATGGCACGTGAGCTACTGCTTGCTCAGGGCAGCGTCTACGACGACGGCCCGGCCAACTACTTCCGCGCCGCCGCCACGCCCGATGCCCTCACGGAGACCACCTCACAGGTCTTTCTGGGAGTGCGTATCGCTTGCGCCAAGTGCCACAACCACCCGTACGAGAAGTGGAAACAGCACCAGTACTACCAGTTCGCCGCGTTCTTCTCGCGTGTCAAGACCAAAAACGGCGAGGCTCCCGATGAGAAGATCATTTATACGGTGAACTCTGGCGAGGCGACCAACCCGCGCACGGGTAAAGTCATGACACCGACCGCCCTAGACGGTGCCCCTGTCCCCAAAGAGTTCACCGGCGATCGGCGAGTGGCCTTTGCGGACTGGCTCACGGATGCGAAGAACCCTTTCTTTGCCAAAGTCCTGGTCAACCGGCTCTGGAAGCACTTTATGGGCCAAGGCTTGATTGATCCGGTGGACGATGTCCGTGTCACCAACCCGCCCAGCAATCCCGCGCTTTTAGAGTGGCTCGCCGCCGACTTCGTGACCCATGGCTATGATCTGAAGCACACGATGCGAACGATTCTGGCCACACGTGCCTACCAGCGCACGGCGTTCCCCACGAAAGTCAATGTCGCCGACACACGCTACTTCTCGCACTACTTCTTCAAACGCTTAGATGCCGAGCCACTCCTAGATGCTGTGGGCTCTGCGACGGGCGTGCCCGAAAAATTCGGTGGCTACCCCGCCGGAATGCGCGCCGCTGAGCTGCCCGACACCACGGCGGGCTCGTACTTTCTCGATCTATTTGGCCGCCCCGCTCGCAATATTGTCTGCCAGTGCGAGCGCTTAGAGGCCCCCAACCTCGGGCAGCTCCTGCACTTCATGAACGGCAAGGGCATCAACGAGAAGCTCTCCAACAAGGGCGGGCGCATTGCCAAGCTCGTCGAAGCAAAAATACCCGACGTCAAGCTGGTGCAGGAACTGTATCTGGCCTCTGTCTCCCGCCTCCCCGATCAAGACGAGACATTCGACGCCGTGATGTCTCTGCGGGAGGCGAAAGACAAGCGCAAAGAAGCCGAGGATATTCTCTGGGCTCTACTTAACTCCAAAGAGTTTCTGTTTAATCACTAGTCGCCGCATGAACGGGGGCGAGGATCAAATATGACCAGTACCTATCCGCTCCGGGCGGTTCCCGGCTTCTATGGCACCAAGCCTGGCATTCAGATCGGCACCTACGTTAGCTCCGAGGCAAGCGATGAGGATTTGCAGTTCTTGCAGCAGCTCGGGGTGGAGTGGGCGATGCTCAATATCGTCAACCCGGCGCACCATACCGCCGATGACTACTGCCGCCTGAGTGAGCGCCTCGCCAAGTACGGGGTGAAGATCTACCGGATCGGCAACCATGGGGTGCACAATGTCCCGGAGATCACGCTGAACCTGCCGGGCCGCGATGAAAAGATCGAGGAGTTTCTGGGCTTTCTGCGCAACTTGCAGCAAGCGGGAATTTTCTACCACACCTACGCCCACATGGGAAATGGCATCTGGAGCACGGGCCATACCGACGGACGCGGCGGCGTTCAAGCGCGGGTGCTGGACATCAAGAACGCCAAGGGACACTGGATCGAAAAAGTGTTCGAGGGTGCGCTGACCCACGGGCGTGCGTTCTCCGAGGACGAGCTGTGGGACAACTACACGTATTTTATTAAGCAAGTCGTGCCCGTGGCGGAAGAAACCAAGGTCTGTATCGGCATCCACCCCGACGACCCCCCGGTCTATGCACTGGGCGGGATTCCGCGCTGCATCTTTGGCAACGCGGTGGGCTACCAAAGAGCGCTGGACATCGCCAACTCTCCCTATATCGGGGTCTGTC
>JANNDD010000353.1:0-2301 GCA_031387365.1 Armatimonas sp.
TGGCTCTAAACCACGCAGGATTCCCCCCGCCGCACGTCGAACACAAGTCCCATGAGCAAAGTTTATAAACTGGGTGTGGCAAAGCTGGTGCACGACCATGTGTGGGGCGAGCTGAGCCACTGGGCGGCGACGGGGCGCGTGGAGATCGTTGCGGTGGGGGAGGAGAGCGAGCGGCTCCGTAAGCGCTTTGCCGAGAAGTTCCCGGCGGCGCGGCTTTATGACTCCTGGGAAGCGATGCTAGACGGTGAGGGCGAACTCGATATCGTCCAGATTGCCGCCGAGAACTCCGCTCATGCCGAGATTACGGAAGCCGCAGCGGCCAGAAAGTGCCATGTGATCTCCGAGAAGCCGATGGCGGCGACCCTGGCGCAGGCCAATCGCATGGTGGCTGCGTGCGAGAAAGCCGGAGTGCAGCTCATGGTGAACTGGCCGACTGCCTGGTCGCCCGCGTTTCAGGAGCTGGAACGGCTGATTCTTACCGGCGCAATCGGCGAGCTACGCTACTTCAAGTACCGCTCGGCGCACAACGGCCCTAAAGAAATAGGCTGCGATGAGAGCTTCTGGAGCTGGCTCTACGACGAGGAGAAAAACGGCGGCGGTGCGTTCATGGATTACTGCTGCTACGGTGCGGCAATGATGGCGCGCTTCCTAGGACTCCCGGAGAAAGTGATCGGGATGCGTGGTATTCTCGCCAAGGACTACCCGATCCCCGATGACAACGCCTTGATTGATGCCTGGTACAAAGGCGCACACTGTGTTGCGGAGGCGAGCTGGACCCAAGTGACGGGCTATGTCACGGGCAACCCCTATGCCTACGGCTCCGAGGGGGCGCTGTGTCTGCAAGGCGGAAAAGTGCACTTGATGAAGCCGGGCAAGCCGCTGGAGATTCTGGAGCCGACACCACTGGAAGCGCCGTATCGCTCTGCGCCCGAGTATCTGCTGCACTGCATCGAGACGGGCGAGGCACTGGCAGGAGTCTGTAGCGCCAAAGTTTCTCGCGATGCCCAGGAAATTCTGGAGGCGGGCAAGCGTGCCGCGGACAGCGGACAGGTGCAGGTACTCCCTCTTTGATTCAGAAACTTGAAGACAATCTCAGCAGTGTGATTCGGGGCAAGAACGAAGCGATCCGGCTGGTGGTGATCGCACTTCTTGCAGGCGGGCACGTGCTCTTGGAGGATGTTCCCGGCACGGGCAAGACGACTCTGGCCAAAGCGCTCGCTCGCTCGATTGAGGGAACATTCCGACGGATTCAGTTCACGCCCGATCTGCTTCCCGCCGATATCACGGGCTCTAGCTTCTACCGCCCCGCCGAGGGGACGTTCGAGTTCCGCGAGGGGCCTGTTTTTGCGCACATCCTGCTGGCAGATGAGATCAACCGGACATCGCCGCGCACGCAATCCGCGCTTCTGGAGGTGATGAGCGAGGGGCAGGTGACCGTGGAGGGGGTTCGTCGCTTACTGCCACAGCCATTTTTTGTGATTGCGACCCAGAACCCGGTGGAGTACCACGGCACCTACCCGCTCCCCGAGGCGCAGCTCGATAGGTTCGCCATTCAGCTTGCGCTAGGCTACCCAACCCACGACGATGAGCTGGCGATTCTCTTTTCCCAGAACGACGGTCACCCGCTGGAGCTGCTCCAGCCGGTACTGACCACGGACGATGTCAAAAACTTACAGACGGCAGTGCGTCGCATCCGGGTGGATCAAGCGGTCGCCCAGTACTTATTGCGCCTGGTGGAAGAGATCCGCAAGGACGCTCGGCTCCGGCTGGGGCTCTCTCCCCGTGCCTCACTGACCCTCTACCGAACAGCACAGGCCCGTGCCCTCACCGAGGAGAGGGACTTCACGCTTCCTGAGGACATCCGCGCCCTTGCCGTGCCCGTACTCGCCCACCGTATTCAGCTCGACACGAAAGCCAAGTACAGCGGTCTGCTCCCTGCACAGATCATCGAGCAGGCGCTGGCGAGTGTGGCTGTACCTCGGTAAAACCACGCCCCCTAACCCCCGCCGGGCGGGGGGATAATAAAGAATCGGATTCCTTTAATCTCCCCCGTTGGACGGGGGCTGGGGGGGGATGGCATCCTCAGGCTCCCACCCAAGATGCTCGCGAGCGGGGGCTAGGCTTAGGCGCTCGAAGTTGGTTTTTGAAGTGGCGTGGACAATCGCGTAGCCGACATTCTCTGCCGTGACGCAGCGGGCAAGAAAGCTTGCGGCATCTTTGGGCGAGAGCCAGATGGAGTTCGCCCTGCCGGACTTGAGCCACTCGTGCTCGTAGTCGAGAAACCAGCCGATGCGCACAGCG
>JANNDD010000357.1:0-1266 GCA_031387365.1 Armatimonas sp.
CTGGGATACATGGTGGGAGATGGGCACTATGGTAAGCACCGAACCGCTTCGTTTATTGCATCAGACCGTGCCGTTTTTGACGACTGCGTGACCATTGTTCGTGAGCACTTCCCGGAGGTGGCCACGGTGGAGATGCTGGCTCGTAACACAGTGAAGCCCTGCTGGGAGGCGGATTTTGTTCAGTATCATGGGGAAGAGAAAAAGTACGGAAAGCCTTTTGGGAACTCTGTCCTCAACTGGTTTCGAGAACTTGGGCTACTGGGACAGCTTTGTGACACGAAGCGAGTGGCGGCGTTTGTCTGGGAGGCGGGTATCCCTGGCGCAAGGGCGTTTCTTGCCGGGTACCTGGCAACCGATGGCTGCGTTAAGCATCGTGGGGCAAAGTGGTATGTTCACTTTGATACTGTCAGTCATGGGCTTGCACGAGATGTTCAACTGCTGCTGCTTCGGCTGGGGATTGTTGCCAGCATTCAAGAGCCGCAGCGCAAGCAAGGAAAGTACCGTCCCATCTATCGTGTCTCGGTAAATCCGCTCGATGCGAACCTGCGGCTCTTTGCGACACTGGTTCAGCCTCCAGGTAAAAAAGGCGAGCTTCTTCGGGAGTTTCTCTCGGAAGCGCCGCATGAGCCGACAAATCCAGGCGTATTTCGTCTGCCTGAGCTTCTCTCTATCACACTGGCGGAAAAGACGACCTATCTCAAGCAACAAGGACGCAAGCTGCCAAAGGGGGATGGAAAGCGCCTCTATTGGAAAAATCAGGGTAAGTGTCTACGCCGCGACATCGCGCAGAAGTGGGCTCAGAAACTCAATGATACGGAACTGGCGCTCTGGGCGGAGTCTGATGTGCTTTGGGAGAAGATTCGCTCGATTGTGCCAGATGGGGAAGAGGCAACCTACGATATCTGTGTGCCAGAGACGGGCTGCTTTTTAGCCGAAGGGGTTGTAGTGCACAACAGCGGCTCGATCGAGGCGGAGGCGGATGTCGTTGCGTTTATCTACCGGCCGTCGTACTATGCGCGCAAGGATGCGGTTTCCCAGGATGCGGAGGAGAAAGCGGAGCAAGAAGGGGGCGAGTATGAGGGCGAGGAGGCTGAGGTAATTATTGCCAAGCAAAGAAATGGCCCGACGGGCACCGTGAAACTGGCATTTTTACCCAAGTTTGCTTGTTTTGCCAATCTTGCTCAGAATACAGACGGGCCGGATTTTTAGGGGGATTGGAATCATGAAAATCTTAGTTATTGGGGGTGGGGGGCGCGAGCACGCGAT
>JANNDD010000358.1:0-8206 GCA_031387365.1 Armatimonas sp.
CAGCGCGACATCTACCCACTCATGGTAGTGGCTCACCGACTCCACTTTCGGTGGGAGTTTCTCCACCCGCTTGCCACTGTTGTCCCACACAGAGGGCGTCGCCCAGTGCGGCACGACCATCTTACCGTGCTCCCCAATCACGACCGAGCCGGTATTGAGCTCCTCAAACAGCTCGGGCAGGAGGCTCTTGGCGGGACGCGTGTCGCCGTGATACCAGTGCAGCGCGACAGTCTTGGCCGTGTGCCGCGTCCCAGCGAGCTGCCAGGTGATATGGGCATTGTAGGGGAAGTTCAGCACATTGGGCGGGGCCTCCAGGTGGCTCACCACCGAGAGCGGGGTGCTCAGACGCGTGCCCGCGAGCACGGGATCCAAAATATGGCAGGCCATGTCACCCAGCGTCCCCGTGCCAAAGTTCTGCCAGCGCCGCCAGTTACCCGGGTGAAACTCCTCGGGGATAAAGCCCACTCTCCGGCTGACCCCGCAGTAAAGGTTCCAGTCGAGATTCGCCGGAGGAGGCTCCGCCATGCGTGGGGGACGAGTGCCGCCCCAGCCCTTGCCACAGAAGGAGTGGATCTCCTGGATATTTCCCAGCACCCCCGCCTGAAGCCAGGAGATCGCGGTGCGGTAGCTGCCCTCGCCGTGGATCTGGATGCCCATCTGCGTCGCCGATTTTGGGTGTTTCTCTGCGGCTTGGCGCATTGCACGTGCCTCACCAACCCCACGAGTCAGGGGTTTCTGGACGTAGGCATGGCGGCCCAGCGAGAGCGCCTTCAGCCCCACGGCGGCGTGCATGTGATCTGGTGTGGCGCAGAAGACTGCATCGCACTCCACGGTATTGAGTAGCTTCGCGTAATCGGCAAACCGTGCCGACTCAGGAACCCCGTAGCGCTCCCCAAAGCGTGCCTGCGCTCCCTTGTCCGGGTCACAGACCGCGACAATCTTCACCTCTTTGTGCGAGGCGATATTGGGCACATCCCCACCCGCTTGACCTCCACACCCCACCAACGCCAGACGAAATGGCATAGAAAAATCCTCCTGCACACACCATTCGGTGCGCACGGGAGGATTTCCTTTATCGAAAATGCGAGCCTTACCGAGGGCCGTCGGCGAGAAACGCCTGCCAGCTTGCGGCATCTTGTGCCAGCTTCAGCTTGGTGTAGCGCTGCCCAAATCCGTTGGCCTGCTCAATGTCAATCGTTTTATAGCGATTTGGGGTGGGCAAGAAGGCGGCGATTCCCTGGGAATTGGGCGTGAACTGCTTGGTCGTGACATTGCGGACAATCGCCGCTTTCATTGCGGCGCGCAGCGCTGCTGTCTTTCGCTTGAGTTCTGCATCGTTCACCCGAACCTCCAGACGATCCAGGAAGTGAAGCAGGTCTTTATTCTCCGCGTATTCGTAAGACTGTGCATCTTCTCGTGCCAGGCCGATCTCGGTTGCTGCGCTCACTTTAAGATCCATCAGAGTCGCCCCTAGGTCGTTCATTGCGCTGACAATCGGCGCAATTTTTGCGGTCTCAATCACGGACTGCGTGATGCCGTACAGATTAGCAAAGCGCGTTGCCGTGTCATCCGCATAGTGCACTCCCAGCTCACGGCCATCCATCAGGGGATTGCCTGCCAGCTTGCCAATGGTCAGGTCGTAGGCATAGCCCTCGCCGGGGGGAGACTCTTCGGAGCCGACGATGTAATTGGCAGTGTTACGCCACTCGTAGAGCACCTCGATCATCTGCATCAGGGAGCAGTCCACGCTCAGTAAGTCCCATTTCTTACCCTCGGGATGAACAATGGCCCCAGGCAGTGCAATCGTGTCAATGTGATTGTTTGTGGTATCGTCGTAGGAGACTCCACGAGTGGCGGGGGGCCGCTGTGCACGCGTCTTCACCGAGCGCCAGCCCGCACCATGGTTCCAGATCACAAGGTTGTAGCGCTCCGCCGGGAATGTCTCCACGCCCCAGTTAATAAACTCCTGCAGGGTGCTGGAATCTCCCATGTCCAGATTATTTTTCTGAGAAAGTACCTGAGAGTTGATAAGAGTGTCCTCGTTATCACGGCGGACATAGAAGCGGCGGGTGTCGCTCCAGTCGCCATTGGAGTTATCGAAGCGCCCCCCGATCCGCTTGAACTGTGTCACAATATTGACATCCGCAGTCGAGCCAATTTTCTCCAACTGGTTCATGTTAAGAACCCCGTAGGTCTCAAGGTCATTGGCTCCATTGATGAAGATCAGCACAGTCCATTTTTTCTTGGGCTGTACCCCCACACTCTTCTGCACTGTCCACCCCGTCTGCCCAACGACGCGGCCTCCCTCTAGCAGATCCGCCGCCGGAGGAATGACGGTTCCGCCGCCCCCTCCACAGCCCGCTAGGGCCAGTGTCATTGCGCTCACTCCCAGCAGAGAGAGTAACTCTTTTCGTGTCATGCTCAACGTCCATCTCCTCATCGCAATACCTCTACTTCTAGGAATGCCTTTCAACACTTTCTGATACATTCCGCAAGCTAATGCTTCAAACTTCATGCCGTATGTCTTTGTGACAGAGCCAGCGGCCTCACTCAGTTATCGGCAGAGTTCGTTCCACAGGCTATAATGAAGTTGGTGTTTCCATCATACCTGGAACAAAACTCGTAAAAATACCTTTTCCGGGTTTTACACTTCCCAAGCAGTATGCCTCATGATTGATGTACAAAAAACAGATCGCTGGGTCTACCGACCTCTTACCCGTACCCGAAAGGACGACGGAAGCCTCTACCACCGTGAGCGGCACGCTGAGGAGGAAATCCATAGGCTTTGCGGCCTCGGGCAGCGTACACGAAAAGAGGTGCTTCTGGCACGGCACCAAGCGGGTGCTCCTGACCGGCTTCGGGAAGAGACCCTGGTCTATGCCTTGCGAGAGTGTACGACGAGAGGCGACGATGAAACGGCGTGGCAGCTTGCGGAGCTATTAACAGAGCGCGTGAGCGGACATATCGCAAGGCAGCTTGCCAAGTGGCGGCTCCCGGAAGCGGATGCAGACGATGTGACGCGGGACTTATTCGCGCTTCTTTTTGATGCACTGTTCTCACGGGAGCCCTCGGGAGAGTTCTGGGAGGTACGTTTCTGGGTCTGCCTGGACCGGCGGCTCTGGAACTTAGTGGAGAAGCGGCAAGCCAGTTTAGATGTCCAGCTCAGTGAGAGTACAGAGTCCGAGACATTAGAGGGCGGGGAATCGTCGTTGATGCGACTCGCAGAGAGGCATCCTGGCCCGGAGGCACTTGCGGAGTACGGCGAGGCACTGACAGTTCTGGCGGAACATGAGCGCTTAGCGGTTTACTTGAAGTACATCGAGGGGCTGCCAGAAGAGAGTGATGACCCAGAGCGCCAGAGTGTGGCGAAGATCTTGGGAGTGACGGGACGTACAGTGCGCAACTATCTGCGCCGCGCCGAACAGAAACTGCGGGAGTGGAACGAAAAATGAACGAAGAACGAGCGGATGCAATTTTAACGGAGTTTGCCAGCGACCCCACCACACAGGTGGCAGACTGGGCGATGCGCTACCCAGCACAGGCCCGTGAGTTCGCCTACCTGGCAGCAGATCGCACGTTTGCGGCTCCCGCCTCTGACTCCTCCCGTGTCCAGTTGCTTGGCCTCTCCGTGCTACGCGAAAAACGTGCAGCCTACGGCGCGACATTTGTCAGCCTGAAGTCTGTCGCGGAGGCAAAAGGCCACACTGCCGAGAGCCTCGCGGCTGCGCTGAAGCTCCCCCTCGGGCTGTTCTGGAAGCTGCACCGACGCTTAGTCTCCTTTGAGACGATTCCTCAGGCGCTGATCCACCAGCTCGCCGAAAAACTAGACCGTAGCGTAGAGGACCTCGCTCGCTACCTGAGCCAGCCTCCACAGCTCCCGGCCAATGCCAGCCATCGCAACGACTCCGCCCCGCAAGCCACACAAGAGTCTTTCGCAAACGCCCTGATCACCGACCCAGACACCACCGACACCATGCGCCAGAGCTGGGGTTAGGGAACCGGCTTCTTTCCTTGGGCGGCAAGTGTGATAATTTCATCGAGTAACCTTTCTTTCGTTGGGTACGATAAATATCAAGAGCTACCTTGCCTTTAGGTGAGTGGGCTAGAGAAGAGGTTTTACTTATGAGCAACTGGCCGCAGTGGCGGGGACCGCAGCGCAATGGAGTCGCCGAGGGGACAAAGCTCCCCGCAAGCTGGCCAGCGGCACTCCCTAAACCGAAGTGGCGCGTGCCGCTCGGGATTGGGTACTCATCGCCGGTGATCGCCGACGGCGTTGTCTTTATTCAGAGCCGCGACACGAAAGTCAGTCAGGAGGTCTGCCACGCGATTGACGATAAAACCGGCAAGATGCTCTGGACACACGCCTATCTCTCGACATTTGCGCCACCGGATCCCACGGCAGGCAAAGGCCCTAACTCCACCCCCACAGTAGATCGCGGGCAGGTCTACATGCTCGGCCTTGGCGGGATACTCCACTGTTTTGCGGCACGCACGGGGAAAATCATCTGGAAGCACGACCTGGCAAAAGAGTTCTGGGGCGTCGAAAAAGAAGAGATTGGCGACAAGTGGTTCCCCGTTTGTGGCGCGACAAGTTCTGCGCTGGCAGTTGGGGAGGAAGTTATTTTATCGGTGGGCGGAAAGAAAGCGGGCTCGCTTGCCGCCTTTGACCGTACGACGGGCAAGCCGCTCTGGAAAGCCCTCGACGACCGCTCCAGCTACGCCTCGCCGGTTCTTGGTGAGGTGGCTGGCACGCAACAGCTTGTGGCGTTTACGGGAAAGCGAATGGTCGGAATTCACCCCAAGACCCATGCACTGCTCTGGGAATACCCAGTTACCTGCCTCTATGAACAGACTATTGTAACGCCCCTGCTCTGGCGTAACCGAGTGCTGATCTCGCATGAGGCAAAACCGATTGTTGCCTTGGAACTGGGAGCGGGGGGCCAGAAAGTAGCTTGGCAGAGCGCGGAGCTGAGCCCGTATCTCTCCACTCCCGTGATTATCAAAGACCATGTGATCGGGCTGGACGCCCGCTCACGGCGCATTGTCTGCATTGACTGCGAGAATGGAAAAATGATCTGGAGCAGCCCCAATCGCATGGGGAAAAACTTTGCCTCTCTTGTGGTGGCAGGTGAGAGCCTTTTAGTGCTTAGCGATCTTGGTGAACTCTATGTTATTGCCGCTGACCCAAGCATGTTCAAGCTGCTCAAGACCTATAAAGTGGCAGAACCAGGCACGATCTGGTCGCAGCTTGCCATCGTGGAGAACCGCCTCTACATCCGTGACCAGACTGGCTTGAGCTGCTACGCACTGTAGCGGCTTAGTGTTGCGACGGAGCAGGTATCCTCGACTCAGAGTGGTTATCAGCTCTGTATCCGTGAAACAGTAATGTGGGAAGGCCAAGGCATGCCGAACTCGATTCTATTATGTCTAAAGAGCCTATGGTATACTGATTTCGTTGTGCACCTAAGAGTGCAAAGAGTTTGTTTGTCACAAAGCCATAAACGGCAGGTTGTTTCCTGGCCGTTTTTTTTATGCAAGAGCAGTGGTTTGTGAAAAGTTTCGCAAAGGCACTTTAGAGTGTGCTGGTAAGGAGTTGAAAAATGAAATCCCCTGTAATGGGCGGCGGACGCCGCGAGCTAACCGTGACCTGCCCTAATTGTAGCTTTACTTGTATGCTGCCCCCCTCCGCCATTATGCGCAATCAGTTTTTCTGCTCCGGATGTGGCAAGCCGCTGGACTTGAAGCAGCTCCTGCGAGCAATGGCAGGCGATGGCCCCAGTGTTGGGCTCGGCGCACGCAACGACCGTGAGAGCCGCTACAAGAGTGCTCGTAAAGCCGCCGGTCGCCGCTAACCTTTTCAATACCGTGGTACAATTTCGGTATCGCAATCCGCAAAGACATCTGGCAAAAAACGGCTTGCCGTCGGTGTGGGCTTACGTTTGACGCGCTCTGCGCGGAGGGGCTTCTTGGCTGTGCTCACTGCTATGTCACCTTCCGGAGCCTCATCGAAGCCGCTATTCCCGAGCTGCACGGAGTGATTGTCCCCCGTGCCTGGGCCACGCGCCGCGCCATTCCTCTTGGTGCCGAAGTCGAAAACACAGCGGGCGGGGAGCCCGAAAGCTCCCCGCCCGCTGTATCTGCTCCCTCTCCCCTGTCTCGCCGACCCACTAGTCCACAGCGCACGCGCTCTGGGTGACATCGGCGTAGGCCTGCCGGATTCCACGGACGTGGTAGGCGACGTTGGCCGAGGTGCAGCCCAGCGTGTCGCCGATCTGCCGCCAGGTGTGCCCATCCAGCAACCCACGCAAGATCGCTCGCTGGCGGATACTGAGGCGTGTCTCCAGGATCTCCAGCATCAGCCGGGTCTCGACATCTTCGGCACCGGGCAGGTTCGCCCGAGTTGCGAAGCTGTTTTGAGTCAGCTCCTCCGTCTCCACTATCAGCTCATCAAGGGCATCGTGAGAGCGCTTCTTGTTCCAGCGAATATGGTCAAGAATCTGCCAGCGAGCATGCTTGAGCAAGTACTGCGAAGGGGTTCCAATGGTCATGTCAACCGTCGGAAGCACCTCGTAAACCGCGACCCAAGCCTCTTGCAGTAAGTCGTTGGCATCCATTCCCGTTCGGGACGCGTAGTAGCCCGCCAGAGATTCCAGGCGGGGAGTGAGCGACTTACGAAGACGCTCTTGCGCCCGGGTGTCGCCCTGCTTGGCACGCTGAAGCGTCAGCGTGTCTTGGTGCTGCGTGCTTCTGTTGTGCAGTATTCCCTTATCTATAATTGCAGTTTTCACGGGATTCTCTCCGTCGGACCTACGTAGAGACACAGCTCTAGCAGGAGCGGGCAGCATAAAATCAGCCACTCTGCCCGGCATAAAGCCTGAGGCAGACCAACACAAAAGTTGGGGCTATCGCTGCGATAAAGTGACGAATGAGCGAAATTGCGGTGTCGGATGGGGCCCCGGCTGCTTTCTCTGCAGCCTCTCCCCTCCTGCGCTTCGCTCTACAGGCGCGTTAGGGGTTGATACCCTGGTGAGACTTGGGTGATTTGGGTACTTTTTGTTCCCGAAATCAAGCCGCGTTCTCGCGCTGCGGAGAGTAGATGGAGTATGGGGGTCTCGCTACAGAGAAACGCCATGGGGGCATCCATCGGCTTACCGTTATTAAAGAGCCAATTATTGCTTACCATTTTGATCGTTCCTCCTGAGCATTTTGATGGGCCGTCTTTTCGGGGTGCCGTCGTTCACGCACGAGCCCATCGCAAGCATTATAGCCCGTTCTCCCCCGTTTGCTAAAGGGTAAAACAAAATATTTTTATTTTTATTTTTTTGCCCTACTGTCGCCCCGATGAACCGGGGCGTCTTATTGTCGTCGCAGGCTCCGACACGAAGGCCGCAAGCGGCCATAAGAATATTCCTATGGTGATCGGGTATAACAAACTTATGTGTGGACGATTCACGATGTATCACGACGCGGACGAGATTATGGTGCGCTTCGATGTGCAGGGCAGTTTATTTGAGCCGCAGGCACACTACAATATCGCGCCGACTCAGCCGGTGGCAGCCATTACGGCACAGGGGCCAAACGCGGAGCGCTTGCTGGAGCCGCTACGGTGGGGGCTGGTGCCGTTCTGGGCCAAGGACACGGCGATCGCCAGCAAGCTCATCAACGCCCGCAGCGAGACGGTGCAAGAGAAACCCTCGTTCAAGCACGCACTTACGCGTCGGCGCTGTTTAATCCCCGCTGATGGCTTTTATGAGTGGGATCGAAAAACCAAGCAGCCCACGCACTTTCGCGTGCGCGGCGGCGAGCTTTTTGCCTTCGCCGGGCTCTACGAAGAGTGGCACGCCCCAAACTCAGAGGGCTCGCCTTTGCGCACGTGCACCGTGCTGACCACAGAGGCAAATGAATTAGTGGGGCAGATTCATGAGCGTATGCCGGTGATCCTGCAAAGCCCCGACGACGAAGCCATGTGGCTGGAGGTTGGGCGCTATAAACCTCTCGATCTCCAGCCACTGTTTGCACCGTTTCCCGCCGATCAGATGGACGCCATTTTTGTCAGCAAGCGCGTCGGCTCCCCAACCAATGACGATGCAGAACTTCTTGTGGCTCTCTCTTAGCGGCTAGAACGGGCCGCGCTCCCAAGGCCCCCAGATCGCCAGCGTGACACCAGGGAGTTGTAGGTTCACAAAGAGTGTCTGCCCATCAGGGG
>JANNDD010000359.1:0-13843 GCA_031387365.1 Armatimonas sp.
AATATTGGGGCGACCAATGCGATGCGGCAGCTTGGCAAACCCCTGGGGGCACTGGTCTTTGTTCTGGATGCGCTGAAGGGGGGGCTCCCGGTTTTTTTAGCCCACCGGCTGGCACTGAGCCCGGAGTGGGTTGTCGGGGCGGGGTTCGCGGCAGTTTTTGGGCATATTTACTCGCCGTTTGTGCGCTTCAAGGGCGGAAAAGGTGTCGCGACGGCACTTGGCGTGTTGCTCGGCCTAGACTGGCGGGTCGGGCTGAGCGCCTTTGCGGTTTTTGTCGTGGTTGTGGCGGTTACCGACTACATCTCCGTGGGCTCGATTGCTGCCGCCGTGGCTCAGGCGAGCCTCTTCTGGGTTCTTGGCGACCCACCGGCCCTGAAGCTCTTTGGTGCCGTTGTGGGGGGCTTTGTGATTGTCCGCCACCGTAGCAATATCCAGCGCTTACTCAAAGGCGAGGAGAGCCGCTTTCGCAAGAAGCCTTCCTCGCCCTAAGCGGCTACGCTTTTCGCGCACCTTTCTTCGGAGCAAGCCGCTCTAGAACATAGAGCCTCGGGTGCATTCCACCCAGCGCGAGGGGAATCACGCGCTCGATCTTCCACTGTGGCCCCAGGGTCTCCTCAAACAGACGAATCTCGTGTGTGAGAAAGACCCCTGTCCCGCCCGGCCTGAGCAGACGGGCGGCCTCGGTGAGGAGCGCGGGGTAGAGCTTGACGTTGTCTTTGTGCGAGCCGATGCGCTGCCCGAACGGCAGATCTGCCGCAATCGCATCCGCCCAGCCATCGTCCAGAGGCACTGCGGTCGCGTCCCAGTCTTTCAGCTCGACTCCGTTGGCCGCCGCCGCTGTCCGTGCCGCCTTGCTGGTGTCGCAGCCCACTGCGGTTTTTTGTTCGCGCTCAATGAGGATTGTCCCGGAACCCGCACAGAGATTCAGAAAGTGCTCGGACTCACCTGCAAGCTTGGCCATGGCATAGCCCACGCAGGCATTGACCGCACCAGGGTAGTTTGACACGCGCCAGGCTCTGGTGGAGAGAGGGCGCGGCGAGAGGCTCACTAGGCTCTCCCAGACCGTGTAGAACTCATCCACCTCGGGAGCATCGTCACGCGAGCGACGGCGCGGCGGTTTCTCCACTTTCTTCTGCAGGGGCCGTAGCCGCACCAGTAGTGTCTGGGTTTCCTCGCCCGTGTTATCCACCGTCAGATTCAGTGCCTTTGCCAGCTCGCTCGCCAGCCGGGCCATCACCTCGGTGGCGCGTCCCGCCGCCGCCAGCCGCAGCGACGTGAAACTACCCTCGGGGTGAAGCGCGATTGCGGCTCGACAGTCGCTGAGAATTGCCGAGAAGTACTGATGCCCAAGTAGCCCCGTGGGGCGTGGCACAGGATGCATACGCCATCTAAAGACCGCTACGGCTAGGCGTAGAGCGAGTAGGCGCTCCGCCTTGCCACTGAATGCGAGGCGCAGCACCCCCGGCTCGTCTCTCTCTTTTTTAGGAGGCGAGGGAAAGCGCTCCCGAACCTCGGCAGACATAAGCTGCTCCAGTCCGGGAACGGTCTCGATAATATACTCAGCGGTTGGTTCAGGTTTCTTAACCGAGACTGGCTCGGGCTTGCTTGATTTGGGTTTCGACGGCCGCGCGGGCCGTCCCCCCTGGGCTCGTGCGCGCATTGGCGGAGGCCTCCGGTGTGATTGCTGCCAGTGCAGCGGCGGTGAAACGAGAATCGTAGATCTGGAGCGCCTCAAGCGTGAGGTCTTCCAGGCCGATTTTTTGGGTGATGCAGCCCCGGACGATACGCCCGACGATCTCGTGTGCCTCGCGAAACGGAACACCATCCGATGCTAAGGCATCGGCGAGGTCGGTGGCGGTGGAGAAGTCGCCGCGCAGGGCCTGCTTCATGCGCTCGGGCTTAAACGCCGCCGTCTCCAGCATGCGGTGCATGAGGCTGACACAGAGCGTGACGGTGTCGGCGGCATCAAAGAGCGGCTCTTTGTCTTCCTGCATGTCCTTGTTGTAGGTAAGCACGAGGCCCTTCATCAGCGTCAGGAGTGTGGTCAAGTCGCCATACACGCGCCCCGTCTTGCCGCGAATCAGCTCGGCAACATCGGGGTTTTTCTTCTGCGGCATGATGCTGCTGCCGGTGGTGACTGAGTCGGCGAGCTCCACAAAGCCAAACTCTGGTGCGCTCCAGAGCACAAGCTCCTCCGCAAGGCGCGAGAGGTGGAGCTGGAGCAGGCTGGCATCCGCGCAGAACTCCACGGCGAAGTCTCGATCGGCCACGGCATCGAGGGAGTTGGGGCAGACACTGTCAAAGCCCAGCTCGCGTGCCACGAACTCGCGGTCAATCGGAAACGGTGTCCCCGCCAGTGCCCCCGCTCCGAGTGGTAGAAAGTTGAGGCGCTTGCGGCAGTCCGCAAGGCGCTCGTCGTCGCGGCTGAGCATCCAGAAATAGGCCAGCAAGTGATGAGAAAGCAAAACGGGCTGTGCATGTTGGTGGTGCGTCCGTCCGGGGAGCACCGTCCCCAGATTTGTCTCCGCCAGCGCGACGAGCTGCACGCGAAGCTTAGTCAGCTCCCCGCGCAACTCATCCAGCGCCGTGCGTAGCCAGAGCCGCACGTCGGTGGCGATCTGGTCGTTGCGGGAGCGCGCTGTGTGGAGCTTGCCTGCTATATCTTTGCCGAGGCGCTCAAAGAGCATACTCTCGATGGCGGAGTGAATGTCCTCGGCCTCGGGCGGCAAACTCACTGTGCCGCTCGCTAAGTCCGCAAAGAGGCTCTCTAAACCCACCACGATCTTCGCCGCGTCGTCCTCAGGGACAATGCCCTGCTTACCCAGCATCTTCGCATGCGCGATGCTGCCGGTGATGTCCTCGCGCCAGAGCCGCTGGTCAAAAGGAAGTGATTGATTAAATTTCCAGACGAGTGCATCGGTCGTGCCCTCGAATCGTCCGCCCCAGAGTGCCATATCGGGGTCATGGTATCACGGCGGCGTTTCGGGGGCGTTTTTCAGCCGGGCGGCTAAAGCGGCCCGCTGTTGCGACAAGCAAGCTAAAGCCCGCTCCGGATCAGTCAGTGCTCTCGCCCCGTCTGGGGGGAACACTCTTGTCCGGCTCGGGTTGCCCCCAGAGGCTCCAGGGAGAGGTCAGCAGGCCAACGGTTACGATTATCCCGAGCCCAGTGAGGAAGAGTTGTAAGATGTACTTCATAGTGTTTCCGTCCAGTCTTCAAACCGAAGGCCAGGCACACGCTCAAAATCCCGCCGGTTACAGGTTATGAGAATTGCATCGTTCTCCAAGGCAATGGAGGCTATCCGCAAGTCCATCTTGCGTACATTTAGTTTTGCGGCCTTCAGCGCTTCGTAGCGATCAATAGCGGCCCGTGTGAAGGGAAGGACAGGGAACTTGGAGAGCAGCTCGATAGCTTGGGAGAGTCGTAGGTACGCACGCTCCAGTTGCTCGGCGTTCTGTGCCCGTCGCACCAGATCGTACCAGCCCGAAATCTGCTCCTCTACAGTAATAACAGTCACGGCCAGCTCATTCGTGGGAGTCTGTGCACGACGAGCGATCAGGTTCTCATTACCTCGTGCATAGAGGGAGAGGCTGTCCGTATCGAAGATATAGAGCGGCATTAGAATGCATCTGGATCATCGTCGAGCTGGCGGCGGCGCTCTTGAATCGCAGCTTGTAGATCATCGTAGTCGGGGTCATCTTTCAGCCAGCCTGCTAGGCGCTGCCAGGCGGCTTCGGAGGGATTGGACTCTATCAGAGGCACCTCAACAAAACGGGCTCCCGCGTCTTGATAGCGCTTTATAAGAGCGACCATCTTCTGAAGCACCTCATCGGGCGTCGCTCCTTCCACGGAGTCTGTCCATGGCTTCGCCCGGTAGCCACCTGGAATCTGCTCAATCACCATTTGCATCTTGTCATCTCTCCGTAGCCATTTTATCCCAGTTTGCCGTGGGCTTTGTTAATCTTCTCCAGCTCAACGTGCTCCAAACGGTTTATGACAGGAAATCCCCTGCCTCGTGGTGAACCCTTCCTCATGCCTGCAATGCCGCTTAATCGTCCCAATATTGTCGTGATCCTTGCCGATGACCTTGGCTACGGAGATCTTGGCTGTTACAATCCTGCCTCAAAGATTCCGACTCCGAATCTCGATCAGCTTGCGCGGGAGGGCGTGCGTGCCACCGATGCCCACGCGCCCGCTTCCGTGTGCTCGCCGACGCGCTACGCGATGCTGACGGGGCGCTATGCCTGGCGCGGGATTCTGAAAAACGGGGTGGTGGCGCCGTGGGGCAAGCCGATTTTAGAGAGAGATCGCCTCAATCTCGCCTTCCTGCTGCGTGGCTATGGCTACGCGACGGCGTGTGTGGGGAAGTGGCATCTGGGCTGGACCTGGCCGACCAAAGACGGTGCGCCGCCCAAGGGCGTGAACGCCGGGCCGAGTAATGTGGATTTTTCGAGGCCCATTGGCGATGGCCCCACGACACGGGGCTTTGACTATTACTTTGGCGTGGACCTGCCCAATTTCCCGCCGTATTGCTTTATTGAAGGCGACCGAACTGTGGGAGTTCCCACGCGGCACACGGAAAAAGTCGGGCAGATCAACCGGCCCGGGCCAATCCTCGACGGCTGGAAGCTGGAAGATATTCTTCCCGAAGTGGGACGGCGTGCCGTGAGCTGGCTGGAGAAGGCGGGCAGGGCAAGTAAAGCGAGTAAAGAGGGCAAGCCGTTCTTTTTGTACCTGCCGCTGACATCGCCACACTTTCCCATCGTGCCGTCGCCCGAGTGGCAGGGCAAGACCAAAGTCGGAGCCTACGGTGATTTTGTCGCGCAGACTGACGGTGTGGTTGGGGATGTCTTAGCGGCGTTGAAGCGAACCGGGCTGGAGGAAAACACACTCGTGATCTTTACGTCGGACAATGGCCCAGAGCTCACGGGGGAGGTAAAGATCGGTGTCTATGACCGCATCACTGAGTTTGGCCACGACAGCCGCGGAGGCTTGCGCGGAGCCAAGCGCGATATATGGGAGGGCGGGCATCGTGTTGCGTTTCTCGCACGCTGGCCCGGGAAGATTCGCCCGGGCTCGGTGTGTAAAGAGACAATCTGTCACGTGGACTTGATGGCGACTCTGGCCGGGATACTGGGCGCTGAGCTGCCCCTGGACTCCGCCGAGGACAGTGTGGATCTACTGCCCGCGCTAACCGGCAAGCCGGGCAAGAGGCGAACAATTCCCACGGTGCATCAAGCCGCGTCGGGGAAGTTTGCCATTCGCAGAGACGACTGGGTTTTTATCAACGCCCCCAGCGGCAACGACAACGGGAGGGGCGAGCCGGAGTCGCTGCGGCCCGGCCCGGCGCACGGCCAGCCCGGTGAGCTGTTCTCTCTCAAAGACGATCCCGCGGAGCGCACCAACCGCTACGCCGACCAGCCCGGCCTCGTGCTGGAGTTAAAAGCACTGCTAGAGCGTGTGAAGGTGGAGGGCCGCACGACTCCGCCGTATCCGAAGAAGCGGCGCGATATTGGCATTGGCGCTAAGCCTCTTTCTGGCGCGGAGGTGATTCTGGATGGCACGCGAAAGCTGCTTGATGATAAATGGACGTACTGGCAAGGCCCGCGCTTTCGCTCGGCGCTGCCGATCAAGTGGCAGGTGGTTCAAGACCCCGTAGACGGTGGCACTTGTGTCCAGACCGACGATCCCGCTGCCGCCGGGGGGCTCTACGGCGCGGCGGATATTGTGACAAAACGCGCCTACCGCGACTTCCGGTTGCACATCGAGTTCTGGATCGCAAAACCGGGTGGCAACAGCGGCGTGTATCTTCAGAACCGCTATGAAATACAAATCTGCGACGGTGACCGAACGACGCACGGTCTCGGGGCGGTGATCAATGAGCAGCCAGCGCCGTACCACGCCTACCATGGCCTCGGAAAGTGGAACGCGTACGATATTGTCTTCCGTGCCGCGCGTTTTGTGGGCGGCAAGCTGGTCGAGAAGGCCCGCACGACAATCTACCTCAATGGCCAGAAAGCGCACTCGGACGTGCCCATCAATCAGGTCTGGGGTGGTGCTGACTCCGGTGTGGATGGCGGAAATGATGGGGGGCGTGGGATCACGGACACGCCGCAGGGGCTCAAGCTCCAGTGCGAGGGCCACGATGTGCGCTACCGCAATGCGTGGATCAAGGAGCTAAACCTGGATAAGACAGGAACGGATTTCTAGGCTTTCTAGGCGCGTGCCCAGAGGCTCTCCAGAGGGCCACGCGAAAAATGCCGGAACCAGAGCGTGGTGAGCGGCAGCGCGAGGAGCACGTAGCCAAAGAACGCCCAGAGTCCAAGGTGCACGGGCCAGTCTTCGTCGGGGTAGAGCAGGCGCAGCGGGGCAAAGACGGCGATAATATGCAGAACGTAGTGGGTGAGCGATGCCCGTCCAAGCCGTGCGAGTGGCTGCGTGATCTTGGGCAAGCCCCGTGCACCGTCCCACCAGAGCAGGCCCGCAATCACCGTCGCCGCGCTACTCCCGATGCGCAGTAAAAACGGCAGTGTGGTCGGTACCCAGGTACAGGGGCCAAGTCGCTCCGCGTAGAGCTGCGCCGCAATAGCAACGACTAGTGCGCCCCAAAAACAGCGACGTGCACGCTCGGTCGTCGGCCCAGCACCCGCGACGGCAAGAACTCCCAGAAGCGGCAGTGCGAGCCACGGAAGAATCGGGTAGTTTCCATCGAAGACAAGCGCCCGTAGCGTCGCCCCGCCGAAGGCGTGATCCGCAAGATGACTGCCGTCGTCGAGCCAGTCTGTGGTGACGAAGTAAGTGAGGTGCGCCTGAACGAGCGGGGTAACCGCGAGAATCAGCACGAGTACACTCCAGACCGCGCGTTGCCCCGCACGCCAGAGCCAGAAGCTAAGCGGCATCATCAGCGCGAGTGGCACCAGAACTTCCGTGGGCCAGACAAGGCGATGGAACAGTGCCCCAAAAACCGCAAGTGTCAGAGCGCGGCGAGCGAGCTTCATCGGAGGAGGCGTGCGCTGTGCTTGGAGTGCCCAGGCCATTCCCGCGAGTAAGAAGAAGAGCGCCGCGGCTCGGCCTTCGAGAATACTCGCCAGTTTGGAGCCGACTAAGTGCAGGTAGATCATCCCCAAGACAGCGATTCCACGTGCAACATCGAGTGCGGGAAGGCGGGTAACCTCTCCCCCTAACCCCTCTCCCGGGCGCTCAGTTTTCGCTGGGAAAGGGGAACCCGATTCTGGCTCCCCACCCTTCCCCAGTGAGGTACGAACGCCCGCACCCAGAGGGTACCCGGGGAGGGGTGGGGGGTGGGAGAGGTTACCCGGGCTCATCGCGTGGGAGCGCCTTCGTAGCGCTGACCGGGGAGTAATAACTCATCTTTCATGATGACGCTGTGTGGCGCGACATAGGTTCCCGCGCCGATGATGGCTCCGTAGAGTGGAACCGTGTTGCTTCCCACGGTTGCATATGCGCCGATTCGTACTTTATCTAGCTTCAGCACGCGGTCCTCGAACGTGTGGGCTTGGAACGCCGCCGTCACCGTGGCTCCGTCGCCAATCTCGATCATGTCCGGATCCACCACTTGCGAGAAACCACTGCCTAGCACGACGCCACGTCCGAGCTTGAGGCCCATCGCACGCAGATACGAAGTGAGCATGGGAGTGCCTTCGAGAGCCGTGAGTGTCCCACGGGCATAGACTCCCCAGGCGACGTAGAGAAAGTCCCAGCGGCTACACCAGCACGACCAGAGCGGGTGCGTTCCGGGGCGTGTCTTTCCTAGTAAAAGCCACTTTAGCACTAAGATTGCCAGGCAGAGCATCGCAGCTCCCGCCAGTGCGAATAGTGGCGCAGTCCATGCATTCTGCGCCATCCCTGTCAAGCTCTCATAGAGGACGAGAGTTGGCACCACGGGCAAGGCAAAGCGGAGTGTCTCCCAGAACAAGCGATCCAGGTAGCGAAGAACACTGGGGTTATGGGTAAGCTCGCGATCGTAGGCGACAATCTCGCGGCGCGGAAGCGCAAAGGGCGGGTGCCCAAACCAAGAGGTGCCACTTGACATGAGCGCGTCATCGGCGACAGTGCAGACACCCAGCAAGATATCATCGGGTAAGCTCTGGCCCCCTGCGACGACGACGTGGTTGCCCAGAAAGACATTGGTACCGATTTTTACTTTGGCGAGTGTCACCGTGCCGCGATGTACTTTTGGTCCCCCGAGATAGATCCCATCCGCGAAAAATGTCTCCGGCCCGATCTCGATCAATTCTGGGATGACATCAATAATGGTGCTAATCTCGCAGCTTCGCCCCACGCGCATTCCCGCTGAGCGGAGCCAGAGTGGCCAGAAGAGTGCGCCGCTGAGCCACTCGCTCGCGGAGTCCACGAGGCCCGCCTTGAGCCAGACGGGAATGTAGCCCAGGCTCCAGCGCGAGAACACGCCTTCTGAGACGCGGCACAGTGCACGAACGGCCAGCGCTTCCAGCAACAGTGTCAGAGGAAGCGCCAGAGTCATGAGCCCAATAAATATCGGCAGTGAGTGCGCGAGGCTCTGCGCCTCTAGGCCCAACCAGACAATGACGCCGACATTGAGCAGCTCCAGTGGTAGTGCAAGCACCGACCAGAGAGCGCTCTGCGCGAGCAACAGTGCCACACCATACGCCAGTGGCGAGAGCGTTGGGTGTGTTGTTTGTGTGAGTGGCGGCACGGGCGGTGTGTGTCCTGCCGGTTGCGCGGGAATGCCTTCCCAGCGCTCGCCCACCGGGATTGACTTACCCGCCGGTAGCGACGAGAGCGCAGTGAGATAGGCTCGTTCTTCTAGAGAGCCGCCTGGCCCGACCCCCGCCCGGGCATCAAGTGTCGCGCCGGTGCCGAGCGTAATGGGCCCGATGACGAGGTGCCGGTCTTCCAGCTCCACCAGCCGCAGAGCCGCGTCTTGGCTCACGGTCACGTCGTCGCCAAGCTCCAGTAAGTCCCAGCCGCCTTGGGTCAGATCCACGCCCCGGTGGAGATGCACGCGCTGCCCGATCCGCGCCCCAAGTGCCCGAAGCGCCAAGCACTGAAACTCAGTGCCCACGAGCACGGGCCAGGGAATCAGTCGCGCCACATGCACCACGATCCAGTGGCGCAGATAAAAATTCCCCCACACGGGCTCCCGGCAGGGTGTGTACTTCCCGATTAGCAGGCGCTTCACCAAGACAGCAAAAAAGACTGTCAGAGGGGTATAGAGCGCCAGCCCAAGAAAAAGCAAAAGCGGTGTCACCAGGATCAGCGGCACCAGTCCCAGATGCTGCAGTAGCGCGGGAAGAAGCTGGAAGAAGGCACCGTAGGCCGCAAACGAGGCGAGAGTGAGCTCTAGCAGAAGCCACAGGCTCTGGAGAACACCAGTGCGCCGCTCGCCGCGCGTGTTCAGTGGCAAGTGCGCTTGCCTCTGGGTTTGTCGGGGTTCGTGCGTAGGCGGCACGGCTCTCTGTGCCAGCGCAGCAGCGGTGCGGGCTTCGTAGAGATCGCGGACGGTCAGTGAGGCGGTGGCAGGATCGGTGCGCAGACGGGAGATTAGCTGTGCGGCCTGAAGCGACGTGCCCCCGAGCTCCAGGAAGAAATCTTCGTCGAGTGAGAGCGCTTCTGGGAGCAGTAGGGTTTGTTGAAACGCCGCTAGCACTGACTTTTCCAGTAGTGTGTGCGGCGTCCTAATCGCTCGCTCTGTACGCCGCTCCGAGCGACTTATTATCGGCAAACTCTCTCGCTTGAGCTTTCCGCCCACACTCTTGGGCAGCTCCGTGAGCATGCCAAAGAGTGCAGGGATCATGTAGGGTGGCAGCGCCTCACGAAGCGCAGCTTTGAGTGTGTCGAAGCTCGGCGGCTGCGTTGAGTCCGTCGGGACGATAAATGCGGCTAGGTCGTTACCATGGTTCTGGACGCAGCACGCCGCCTCGCGCACACCATCACACTGGGCTAGGCAGGTCTCAATCGCCTCCAGCTCGATCCGGTAGCCGCGTAGCTTCACTTGAGAATCGAGCCGCCCGTGGTAGTGAAATGTACCGCCCTTCGCTTCGGTGTCACGGTGCACGAGATCGCCCGTTCGGTAGAGCCGCCCGAGAGTGGGGTGGGCGATAAACTTCTCCGCCGTCAGCTCAGGCCGCTTGTGGTAGCCGCGTGCCAGCCCCACGCCGCCCAGACACAGCTCCCCCGAGACGCCATCTGCCACCTCGTTAAGATCACTATCAAGGACATAGGCTTGCAGGCCGGGCACGGGCGTTCCAATGGTAATGGGCTCCCCCACGCGAATCTCGCCGCGCAAGGCCGTGACCGTGCACTCCGTGGGGCCGTAGCCATTGACCAGCCGCCGCCCGAGTGCCCAGCGATCCGCAATATCGCGCGGTAGCGCCTCGCCCCCGACATAGAGGAGCTTGAGCTCTCGCAGTGCCTTGTCGGGGTCTTCGCAGCCCGTGGTTCGTAGCAACGTCGGCGGCGGGCAGAGAACCGTAATGCGCTCGTCTCGGAGCCACGTCACCAAGTCCGGCCCAAGACGTGCCGCTTCGTCGTCCATCACCACCACACTCGCCCCGGATGCCAGCGCGAGCCAGACCTCCTCCACCGACGAGTCATACGCGGGCGACGAGCCCTGCGCCACCCGATCTCCCGGCCCTAGCCCGAACTCTGCGAGATCTGAGTGCACCAGATTTACGATGCTCCGGTGCTCGATCAGAACACCCTTAGGCTTTCCCGTGGTGCCCGATGTGTAGATGACGTAGGCGAGAGTATCCCCCCCCCTAACCCCCGCCGGGTACCCTCTGGGTGGGGGGGACAATGTGGTAGGGGTTCCTTTTGGGGATATGTCAAAAACTCGCCCCAGAAACGCGCCGCGCTCGGCGCGGTCGAGGCCGTGGGAGTCGGTGAGGAGCGCCACGGCATCGGAGTCTTTGAGAATCTCGCGCACTTGCTCGTCTGGAAACGAGGGATCAATGCAGACATACGCCGCCCCGGCTTGCAGTACGGCAAGCTGCGCCGCGTAGAGAAGCGCTGTGTCTCGAGGGAGCAAGATCGCAACAACGCACTCGCCGCTCACTTCGTCCTGAAATTGCACGCACAGTGCCGCTGCGGCTTGCGCAAGCTGAGTGTAGGTGAGCGTGTGGCGCTCCGGGCGCGTGGCGCTTGGGGGGACATCAATCGCAATGGCATCGGGGCAGGTGCGCACGGAGTGCTCAAAGAACTCGTGAAGGCGTGTGGGCACTGTCATTCTTGCCCCATTGTACGACTTTTATTCCGTCTCTTGCTCAGCGGGGAGCAGGCGCAGAAGATGCGGGGCAAGCCAAGGACGAAGCACCTCCCGTTCGGGAGTCGTGAGCTGCTTGAAACCCTGCACATCGCCCCGGCAGTGCGCACTCTCACACTGGCAAGTAAACGCCTCCGCCATCTCGTACTCGGTGGTGTTGTAGTTAAACGTGATCTCCTCCCAGGGCTGGATCACACGGGCCGCATAGACATCGCGCCCGCGAATGCACGCGCTAGGCTCGCAGTGGTGGTTCATGAAGCGCCAGTAGTAGCGATCCAGAAGCGTCTCCGGGGCTTGCTCCCCAAGATCAATATGTACTCTCTCCTCAATCTGGAGCGAGTAGCGGGTCGGGTGGCTTGTCTGCTCTCCCTCAATGCGAAAGAGTAGCTCGCCCGCCGCAATCGGCGCTGGCTCCGTGGCCACGAGCTGAAACTGACCGTGCAACCGTAGTACCCCGACGCGTGCATTTGTATTTTTTCTGTTCATAGGGAGACTGTACCGAAGGGAAATGAGGGACAGATGAAGCCTCTTGTAAAAACATCATGAATCATTCATCACTTGGCCGTACACTACGTAAATCTCAAAATTATGCGTATTCTCTGTGTTGAAGATGAAGACGATATCGCTGATGCCATTCAGGTGGGACTGACACGCGCGGGCTACGCGGTGGAGGTTGCCCACGACGGGCGGTTAGGGCTCGAGCGGGCGCTGGAGGGCGGCTGGGCGCTGATTCTTCTGGACATTATGCTGCCGGAGCTGAGCGGCCTGGAGGTCTGTCGGCGCTTGCGGCTGAGCCGAGATCGGACACCTTTGATCTTGCTCACGGCCCGCGACGGTGTCTCGGAGCGCGTTCAAGGACTGGACTGCGGTGCCGACGATTATCTCCCTAAGCCTTTTGCCATGGAGGAGCTTCTCGCGCGGGTGCGTGCCCATCTGAGGCGTGAACGGATTCAGCGTAGCACAATCATTCATCTACGTGATCTTGAGATCAATTTGGAAACCCAGTCCGTGACTAAAAACGAGGAACCTGTGTTTCTCACCCCGCGCGAGTGGGCACTGCTGGCGGCGCTTGTCACTCATGAGAGCCGTCCGTTGACGCGTGAGTGGATTCTTGCCAATGTCTGGGAGATTGAGTCGGAGGGAAGCTCCAATGTCGTGGATGTCTATATCAAGCAGCTCCGACGCAAGCTCGGTGATGACTCTGAGGTTCGGTTGATCCATACGCTCCACGGACGTGGCTATATTCTCCGTCGCCCCCCTGAGCGAGAGACACGGGAGCGAGAAATTTAATGAGCCTGCGGCTACGGCTGGTTCTCTGGTACATGGCCGTTCAGGCATTGACACTCATTGGCCTGGGCGTTCTTTTGCGCTTCCGTATTGAGGCTACGCTGCTCAACGCGCTTGACCAAGAGCTCGTGCTTCGGAGTAACCGCCCTCTGCCACGCCCCCCCGACCGACTACTCAGTAACCGCCCTCAGGGAGCACGAAGGCCGCAGCTCGCGGGAGGACCCGGTCAGGCTTTCTTTGATGCTTCCGGGAAGAGCCTCTTCAACGGGCCTCTCGCACCCGATCTTGACTCGGTGAAGACAGTGGTACGAACCGGCAAGGCGCTGGCGGTCTCTCGCAATAATCAGCGTCTCTACACCACCCTGGTACGGACACGCAATAGCTCCCAAAACCCGATTGTCTTTCAAACCACGGCCTCGCTTCTTCCTCTCCATCAGCAAATCGCGACACAGACGCGAGAGCTTCTGCTGCTCCTACCTTTCGCACTACTGATTGCGGCGGGCGGCGGGCTCTTTCTGACGGAACGGGCACTGCGCCCCATGCGCGAGCTCACCCAGTCCGCGGAGCAGATCGGAGCGGGGGAGCTTTCCCAGCGCCTTAAAGTTCCGGGCAGCGATGAGCTGGCACGGCTGACACAGAGCTTCAATGGGATTCTTGCGCGGCTGGAGAGTGCGTTTGGCCAGCTCACGGGGAGCCTGGAGCAACAGAAACGCTTTGTCGCCGATGCATCTCATGAGCTAAAAACGCCCCTGACGGCCATCAAGATCAACACGGAGCTGGCCCTCGACGATCCACAGCTCACCGATGAGACACGGGCGCGGCTGGTGCGCGTTCATAAGTCCACGGATCGCACGATCCGGCTGGTGCGCAACCTGCTGCTTCTGGCCCGTGGCGATGCCGACACACTCTCACTCCAGTGCCAGTCCTTTGACATCGCTCTATTTCTCGCGGAGATAAGCCAGACCGCAACATTGCTCCACCCGAAAGGCGCGGCTGTCGTTACGCAAGCCGAGACCCGCACTCTCTACGGCGACCCAGACTATCTCCTCCAGCTTCTGCTGAACTTGCTGGACAACGCCCTGCGCCACACGCCTGCCACAGGAAGTGTCACCGTCACCGCCCACACCGATGGTTTCACCGTCACCGACACCGGCCCAGGGATCGCCGCCGATCATCTGGCGCACCTGACCGAGCGCTTCTACCGAGTGGACACCGCCCGTGCGCACAAAGCAGGCGGTGCGGGCTTAGGTCTCGCCATCGCCCAGACCATCGCCGAAGCCCACGATGGCACCCTC
>JANNDD010000422.1:0-4170 GCA_031387365.1 Armatimonas sp.
AACGTCCATGAGACCTGTCTTCGTTTTCCTTCTCCTTCTGCTACCTTTAGTCTTCCCCCGCCCGGCGGGGGCGAGGGGGGAGAAGCCGAATATCTTGCTCATCCTTGCCGATGATCTGGGCTGGTCGGATCTGGGGTGCTACGGCAGCGAGATCAAGACCCCAAACTTAGATAGTCTTGCAAAGAACGGCCTGCGCTTCACCCAGTTCTACAACTCCGCACGGTGCAGCCCTAGCCGGGCCGCAATTCTCACGGGGCTGCACCCGCACCAGGCGGGCTTTCCCAATCTTAGCGGCGTACTAGCCGAGAACAGCGCCACGCTTCCTGAGGTGCTCAAGCCCGCGGGCTACCAGAGCTACATGGTGGGCAAGTGGCACCTGAGTCAGAAGAGTAAGCCCACCGACCGGGGCTTTGAGGAATTTTACGGGATGCTGGGCGGCTACAACTCCTGCTGGCAAGAGGATCCGTTCTACACCCGCTGGCCTGAGGGGCGAACCAAGCGCAGCTACGCACCTGGCCAGTTCTACTCCACCGATGTCTTTGGGGACTACGCGCTGGACTTTATCGGTCAGGGCGAAAAAAGCAACAAGCCCTGGTTTCTCTATCTCGCATTTAACGCCCCGCATTTTCCGCTCCACGCCCCCGAGAGTGAGATCGCCAAGTACGAGAAGCTCTACGTTGAGAAGGGCTGGGATCGCATTCGCGATGAGCGCCTCGTGCGGCAGAAGCAGCTCGGGCTGGTGCCGAGCAAGCTCACACTCACGCCTCGCAGTGTCGTGCCTGCCAATCGCTACAATGAGCAGACGGGCTGGGCGGACAAAGAGAATCCGGCCTGGGAGAGCCTGCCCCAAGACCGGCGCAGGGATCTAGCGCGGCGCATGGCCATTTTCGCGGCGATGGTAGACCGGATGGATCAGAATATCGGGCGTATTGTTGCGGAGCTGAAGCGCACCGGCCAGCTGGACAACACGGTGATCTTCTTCCTCTCCGACAATGGCGGCTGTGCGGAGTGGGACCCTTGGGGCTTTGATGAGAGCTCCGGGCCGAAGAACACGCTCCACACGGGGCCCGATCTGACGACGGTGGGCGGGGCGAAGAGCTATATTAGCTACGGCAGTGGCTGGGCCAATGTGAGCAACACGCCGTGGCGGCTCTACAAGCACTACAACCACGAGGGGGGGATTCGTACCCCACTGATCGTTCACTGGCCCAGGGGCTTGACCACTAAAAGCGGTGCGCTCACCACGCAGCCGGGCTACATCACCGACTTCATGCCCACGGTTCTTGCACTCACCGGCGCGACATACCCTAACGGCAAGCTCCCGCTGGAGGGAGTCAGTCTCGCTCCCACGCTTCAGGGCAAGTCACTTCCCGCGCGGCAGATATTTATTGAGCACGAGGGCAATAAGTCCGTGCGTGACGGGGACTGGAAGCTGGTGGGACTCAGTGGCAAGCCCTGGGAGCTTTACAATCTCAAATCCGACCCAACAGAAATGCAGAATCTAGCCAGCAAGGAGTCCACTCGGGTGGCGGCGCTTGCTGGCGCCTGGGATGCGTGGGCGGAGCGCTGTAGCGTGGTCGAGAAGAACAAGCCTGCCAAGGACACAACAACGCCGCTCGCTGCGATTCCGACGCCGCAAATTGCCCTGCGTGCGCTCACCATCCAGTGCGAGCTTGTGGCGGACAGCCGTGATGGCGTGGTGCTTGCCCAGGGAGGGCAGCAAAATGGCTACGCGCTGCACCTCAAAGACGGTAAGCTGGTTTTTAGTCTCCGAAGCGCCAAGCAGCTTACGGCGATCCAGGCGAGTGATGCTCTGCCAGTAGCTGTCAACTGTAGGCTGGAAGCACGGCTGGCAAGCGATGGGACGATGCTACTCTTGATCAGTGGTAAAGTGGTCGCGACGGGCAAGGCGCCCGCACTGATCGCAGCGCAGCCCCAAGACTGCCTGAGTATCGGGCGGGATGATAAAACGGCAGTGGGGGACTACACTGCTCCCTACCCACTCCGGGGAACCGTTACTAAAGTGAAAGTAAGCAGCTATGAAAAGAGTTAGAAGAGTACGAAGAGCTAGAAGAGTAATCCCTACGCTGGCTCTGCTAGCCTTTACAGCTGTGCCCGCTCTGGCCCAGCCCGTAAAGCCGACACGCCCTAATATCGTCTTGATCTACACCGACGATGTGGGCTACGGCGATGTGAGCTGCTACGGAGCTAAGTCCGTTACGACGCCAAATGTGGATCGCC
Source organism: Armatimonas sp. (assembly GCA_031387365.1). GTDB lineage: Bacteria > Armatimonadota > Armatimonadia > Armatimonadales > Armatimonadaceae > Armatimonas. Next base: position 2,242 of record JANNDD010000422.1, read on the forward strand.
TGGCACGGGAGGGGCTACGCTTCACGGATGCCCACGCGGCGTCTGCGACGTGTACACCGTCGCGCTATGCCTTGCTCACGGGCGAGTATGCCTGGCGCAAAAAAGGCACGGGGGTGCTTCCCGGCGACGCGGCAATGATTATCGAGCAAGGCCGCACCACACTGGCGTCAACACTCCAGAAAGCGGGCTACACAACCGGTGTGGTCGGCAAGTGGCACCTAGGGCTGGGCGCAACGGGCGGGCCGGACTGGAACGAAAAAATCGCCCCCGGCCCTGGGCAGGTCGGTTTTAACTACCACTTCCTCATGGCCGCCACCGGGGATCGTGTCCCGTGTGTCTACATCGAAAATGAGCACGTGGTGGGGCTGATCAAAGACGACCCTATCTCGGTGCGCTACGGCAAGGTGAACTTCGACGGGGAGCTGGATGGCATCCGCGACCGTGCGGGGCTGAGGATGGACTGGAGCCAGGGACACAACAACGCCGTGGTCAATGGAGTGGGGCGGATCGGCTACATGAAAGGTGGGAAAACGGCCCGCTGGATGGACGAGGACATGGCCGATGTGTTTACTGCAAAAGCCGTCGCCTTTCTGGAGAAAAACAAAACAAAGCCTTTCTTCCTCTCGTTCAATACTCATGATATTCATGTGCCTCGCCTGCCCCACAAGCGCTTTGTTGGTAAGACCACGATGGGACCACGCGGCGATGCGATAGTCGAAATGGACGCCTCAGTGGGCGAGCTTCTCAAGACACTGGATAAACTGAAGCTGACACAAAACACGCTGGTGATCTTCTCCAGCGACAATGGCCCGGTGCTGGACGACGGCTACAAAGACAGTGCAGTGGAGAAGCTCGGTGACCACAAGCCCGCTGGCCCATGGCGTGGTGGGAAGTACAGCCTTTTTGAGGGCGGCACCCGTGTACCCTTGATTCTGCGCTGGCCTGGGCATGTAAAACCGGGCGTCTCAGAGGCACTTGTCTGCCAGGTGGACTTTTTGGCATCACTAGCGGCACTCACGGGCCAGAGCTACGACAAAGCCACGGCTCCCGATAGCGAAAACGTCCTGCCTGCGCTTCTTGGCCAGTCCAAGACCGGGCGCGAGACACTGGTGGAGCACGCGGGAACCCTGACACTGCGGCAGGGGAGCTGGAAGTACATCAAAAACAACCAGCAGCTCTACGACCTCGCCACCGATCCCGGCGAGACCCTCAATCTCGCCGCTAAGTTCCCCGAACGCGTCACCGCCATGGCCGCCGCGCTAGAAAAAATCCGTGGCGTCGGAGCCAGCCGACCGTGAGGCTCTTACTCGCACTCTGGGTTTTGTTGGGAGGGGCACTTGTGGCAAGTGCCCAGCCGAGTAATCGCTACAATGTCTTATTTATTGCTGTGGATGACCTACGGCCCGAGCTAGGCTGCTATGGCGTGAAAGAGGCGCAGTCGCCCCATATAGATCGCCTGGCGAAGTCCGGGATGCTCTTCACACGCCACTATGCCGCCGTCGCAACCTGCGGCGCATCGCGCTACGCACTTCTCACCGGGCGCTCGCCCGCTCGCTCTGGTGTGACGGCTAGTAACGAGGCGTTTTATCAGGGCAAGATGGCGCTTAATCCCCTGCAGCTCCCCAGCGCACAGACCCTACCCGAGCTCTTTCGGCGCAGTGGCTATCAGACCGTCAATATTGGCAAGATCTCGCACACCGCCGATGGCCGGGTCTATGCCTACAACGGAGAGGGCAACGGTCGCGATGAGCTGCCAAACGCCTGGGACGCGCTCCCGACCCCGTTTGGGGACTGGAAGCGCGGCTGGGGGATTTTCTTTGCCTACGCGAACGGCAAGCACCGCGAGGACGGCCAGGGAAACAACAAGCTGATGGAGTTCACCGCGCAGAAAGACGAAGACCTCCCCGATGGGCAGCTGGCGCGCGAGGC
>JANNDD010000466.1:0-3351 GCA_031387365.1 Armatimonas sp.
GGCAAGACCTACCAGGGCAAGATGTTCATTGATGCCACCTATGTCGGCGACTTAATGGCGGCGGCGGGCGTGCGCTACACGGTGGGCCGTGAGCCGGAGAGCCAGTACGGCGAGGACATGTCGGGCGTGCGCCGTGGTGACACCAAGCCACGCGTCCACTACCTCCAGGGCGACAAAGACCACTTTGTTAAGGATGTCGATCCCTATGTCAAGCCGGGCGACCCCAGCAGCGGGCTTCTTCCCTATATCTTCGACATCAAGGGGCTCGCCAATGGGCAGGGCGATAAGAAGATCCAGGCCTACAACTACCGTGTCTGCCTGACCACCGACCCCAAGCTGCACATTCCGATTGAGAAACCGGCAGGCTACCGTGCCCTCGACCATGAGCTGCTGCTCCGTAACTTCGATGCAGGGGATCTGCGCCTTCCGGCACTGGTCGAGAAGCTCTCGGGGAGTGGCTCTAAGGTGGACTGGAACAACATGCACGCCGTGGGCTCCGACCTGCCCGGCGCGAACTGGGACTACCCCGAGGCCAGCTATGAGCGTCGCCAAGAGATCGAGCAGGAGCACCAGACCTACATCCGAGGGTTCTTTTGGACTCTGTCAAACAACCCCCGCGTGCCGGAGGCGATCCAAAAGCGAGCCATGGCTTATGGGTTGTCTAAAGACGAGTTCCCGGGCAACGGCGGCTGGCCCTACATGATCTACATCCGCGAGGCAAGGCGCATGGTCACCGACTACGTGATGACCCAGCACAACTGCGAAGGCAAGCGTAGCGTGCCCGATCCCATTGGTTTGGGCTCGTTTGGCATGGACTCCCATGTGGTGCAACACTTTGTTACCGAGAGCGGGTTTGTGATCAGCGACGGTGTGATCTGGCACGTCCCCCCGCGGCCCTACGGCATCTCCTACCGCTCGATCGTCCCGCGCAAAGGGGAGTGTGAGAACCTGTTCGCGCCCATCTGCGTCTCGGCGTCGCACGTCGCACACGGCTCGATCCGCATGGAGCCCGTCTTCATGACACTTGCGCAGAGCGCCGCGCTGGCAGCGGGGCTGGCGCTGGATAGCAAGACGAGCGTGCAGAATATCGCCTACCCTGCCCTGCGCGAGAAGCTCGATGCTGCAAAGCAAATTGTGGACAATGCACAGGTACCGAAAACAAAATGAAAAGACTGCCCTCACTTCTCACTGCCCTATTGCTAGCTCTGCTCACCACACTACCCGTCGCGGCGCAGCCAGCAGTAAAGCCCAATATCGTTTTTATTCTCGCTGATGACCTAGGCTACGGCGATGTTGCCTGCTACAACTCAGATGCCAAGGTTGCCACACCCAATTTGGATCGGCTGGCACGTGAGGGAATGCGCTTCACCGACGCGCACTCGCCGTCCACGGTCTGCACGCCCAGCCGCTATAGCTTGCTCACGGGCCGGATGGCGTTTCGGATTCCGTATCGCAGTGTTTTTGAGGGTGTCGGGGGGCCTTGTCTGATCAAAGAGGACCAGCTCACCCTGCCGCAGCTTCTCCGCAACCAGGGCTACACGACCGCGATGACGGGCAAGTGGCATGTGGGGCTGAGTTTCTTAGACAAAGAGGGCCAGCGCATCACCAAGGGCGGCATTGAGGGCGTGCGGCAGATTGACTACTCCCGCGCCATCCCCGATGCCCCGATCCATCGCGGCTTTGATCAGTTCTTTGGCACGGCCTGCTGCCCTGGTACAGACTATCTCTATGCCTACATCGAAGGGGATCGCATCCCCGTGCCGCCCACGGCAATGCTCGATAAGTCCAAGCTGCCCAAGCACCCGTACTCTGATGATAACCGCGCGGGCATAGTCGCGCCGGGCTACGACCTCGAGGAGGTGGACATGGTCTTCCTCAAAAAAAGCCAAGAGTTTCTGGAGCAGCATAAGAAAAATACCCCCAAGAAGCCCTTCTTTCTTCTGCACTCCATGAACGCTGTCCACCTGCCGTCGTTTGCCGCGAAGCGGTTTCAGGGGAGTACAAAAGCCGGGCCGCACGGCGACTTTATCCACGAGATGGATGAGATTGTTGGGGAGCTGATGAAGACTCTGAAGCGGCTGGGACTCGACAATAACACCGTGGTGATGTTCTCAAGCGACAATGGGACGGAGGTTAGCACGGCTCTCCACATGCGCACCGACTACGGCCACGACGGTGCACGGCCCTGGCGCGGGGTGAAGCGGGATCAGTGGGAGGGCGGCCACCGCGTCCCGTTTATCGTCCGCTGGCCGGGAAAGATCGCTGCAGGGGGCAAGAGCGACCAGACTGTCTGCCTCACCGACGTGATGGCCACTTGTGCGGCGATCACGGGAGTCGCGCTGCCCGATAATGCCGCCCAAGACAGCTTCGATCTCCTCCCGATCTTACGGGCCGAAAAGAGCGCGGGGCAAGCTCGTCCCTACACGATCCACCAGACCATTAGCCTCGCGCTTGCCATCCGCAAGGGGCCGTGGAAGTATCTAGATCACAAAGGCTCTGGTGGCAATAACTACGAAAACCCGCAGCTGAAGCGCTACGCTCTCCCCGACACCGCTCCCGATGCGCCCGGCCAGCTCTACAACCTCGAAACCGACCCCGGTGAGACAACCAATCTCTATTTCAAGCACCCCGAGATTGTGAAGGAGCTGAAGGCACTGCTGGAGAGTAGCAAGTCTGAGGGGCGGAGCGCACCAAGGAGGCAAAAAACATGATACAGCGCACTCTCACACTCCTCGTTGCTTTGCTTCTCGCACCGCAGGCGATACTTCATGCTGCCGATTCGTCAAAGCCCAATATCGTCGTCATTATGGTGGACGACCTCGGCTGGAAAGATCTTCACTGCTATGGCAATCCGAAGCTGGACACGCCCGCATTAGACCAGCTGGCCACGGAAGGGATGCGCTTCACCAACGGGTATGCCGCCGCACCTGTTTGCACACCAACACGTGCCGCGATGATGACCGGTCAGTCTCCGGCGCGCTTGTGGATCACCAACCACGCGCCGGGAAACCCGGATGGGTTTTCGCTGAAGGGCTCTGATTTACAGGAGGCTGAAAACAGACGTCACTTGCCTCTCGCTGCCGTGACCATTGCCGAGCGGCTCTCTGCGGCCGGCTACGCCACAGCACACGTCGGCAAGTGGCATCTCTCCCACATGGTGCCTAACCAGCAGGGAGGAGTTACGGAGAAGGATCTCCGCCCCGACAAGCAAGGTTTTTCCCTCAATATCGGCGGCTATTCCGGCGGCGGCCCTCCCAGCTATTTCTCGCCGTATCGCATCCCGACCCTTGCGGATGGGAAAGAGGGGGAGTACCTGCCGGATCGGCTCGCCGACGAGGCCATTGCCTTCAT
>JANNDD010000111.1:0-3464 GCA_031387365.1 Armatimonas sp.
CCTAGAGATGGTTGGCGACCCAGACCTCTTTGCCATCGGGCCGAACCGCGACACTGACCGGCTCCACCCCCACCCCGATGCGCTTCATGATCTTCCGGCTCTTGGTGTCTATCACGTCCAGCGTCCCAGCAGGCGTATTGGCCACAAAGACCCGGTTGCCACTTACCACAATCGGCGAGGCTTGCGGACTCATAAACGCAGGGTGCCCCGTATTTTTCTCGTCTTTCACCACGCGGCTCGCGGGCCAGATCGCCGATGCGATTAGTGCGAGGGTGCTCAGAACCACTAAAAGGCGGAAAGAAAACTTCATTGTAGGAGACCTTCCTGCCCGTATGAATTATTTTTTGGCCAGGTGGTCAGATTTTAACACTGCAACCTAAAACTGTCAAGCCGTGCACTTTTTCACCGCCCACAGAACGTGGGCGTCAAAAGGCGCAAGCGCCGCAATGTCGCTCCGCGACCCAGAACCCGAACGACTTTCAGACTCGGCAGTCGCGGAGGCGACTTTTTAGCCGAGGAACGAGGCTCTTAGACGCCCACGTTCTGTGGGCGGTGAAAAAGTGCAAAGTAGCTGCCTTCATGCCTGATTCATAAGTTTCCGGTTCTATGGGAGCATGAAACACATCAACGGCTGGTTACTCTTGCTGGCTTTTTGCTTGTTTGGGGCTGTGGCTCAGGCTACGCCACCCAATATTGTCTTTATTCTCGCCGATGACCAAGGGTGGAGTGGGACTTCCGTGGCGATGCTGCCGGGCAAGGACTTCAGCCGGACACGAGGGTTTCACATGCCTAACTTAGAGCGGCTGGCGGCGCAGGGCATGGCCTTCTCCCAGGCCTACGCTGGGCATCCCAAGTGCGAGTGCTCGCGGGCCTCGCTGCTGATGGGCCGTACGACCACGAGCCTCAACGCGGTGGACAAGCGGGCACGCACCTGGAGCGCTCCGGCGAGTGAGTCGCTGGCAAACACACTCAAGCGTGCCAATCCCGCCTACCGCGCAGCGCACTTTGGAAAGTGGCAGTGGGCACAGTCGCCGGAGTCCATGGGCTACGATGCCAGCGATGGGATCACGATGAACGAGGACGGCGACACGACCGACCCCGACGATCCCAAGCAGAGCTTTGGCATCACGCGCCGCGCTGAAACCTACCTGGAGAAGCAGGTCAAAGACGGCCACCCGTTCTACTTGCAGCTCTCGTATTATGCGCCCCACAACAAGGCACAGGCACTGGCGGCAACTCTTAAAAAATACGAGAACATGCGCAACCCCGTGATGGCTGCGATGACTGAGGACCTGGATACCTGTATCGGCAAAGTGCGTGCGAAGCTAGACCAGCTTGGGATCGCCAAGAACACGATCATCCTCTACATGTCCGACAACGGCGGACGTGCCCCGGCGCTCAAGGGTGGAAAAGGAACCGTGGACGAAGGCGGCCTGCGCGTCCCGCTGATTGTCTATGGCCCCGGCATTTCGAGCGGAGCCTACTGCAATACCCCCGTGGTCGGCTACGACATTCTCCCGACCGTCCTAGACTTCGCGGCTCCGGGCTTTGCCCTGCCCAAAGGCGTCGAGGGCGGAAGCTGGAAACCCCTGCTCCTCAACGCGGGCAAGGGCACGGTTCGTCGCCCGATTGAGCGCTTGGTCTTCCATATGGATACTGAGGTAGAGCATCCCCAGACCGCGCTTCGCAAGGGCGATCTCAAGCTCGTGCACTACTGGGACACCAAAGAGAACTTCCTCTATGATCTCACGAGCGATCTGGGCGAGCGTGACAATCTCGCCGCCAAAAAGCCAGAGGTCGTCACCACGCTCCTCGCCGAGCTCAAGGCCCATGTCCGTGCGGGGCTGGGTGAGCAGAAATTCGCTGCACTTGAGAGGCGATAAGAGAGCGTGTTAGGGGCCTTGCCCTCTTGCTTCTTCTGCGTCACAATGCGCTCATGGCACAACAGCACTCTCGGCGCGAGCTACTGAAGCTAGGAATCGGAATCGGGGGAATCGTGACTATTCCCACTGCAGCAAGCGCGGTTGCTGTGGAGGCTCAGGAGCCGCCGCGTGGCGTACTGACTCCCGCCGGCATACTGACTCCCGCCGACAAGTTCGGCAATGTGGCGCGTGGCAACCCGGTTCCCCACACCCTACGCGGCGATGCGCTGATCCAGGCACATCTGACCCCTGACACCTGGCGACTGGAGATCGTGGCCGAGGCAGGGGCGAAGATTGCACAGCCCGTTACGCTAGCCTTCCCCACTCTGATGGAGCTGGGAAAGACACACGGCGTTAAGTTCATCAAGGCGCTCCAGTGCCTGAATATCGCACAACCACTGGGGCAAGGGCTGTGGGAAGGTGTCCCGCTCCGAGAAGTTCTCCGGTTGGTGGGAGCCTACAGCAACGTGCGGCGGGTGCACTACTCAGGCTTTCACAACGACGATCCCAAGCAGATCTTTCAGTCGTCGCTGAGCCTCACCCAGGTGCTGGAGACGCCCCCGTGGGAGCTCTCCCCTTTTCTGGCTTACCGCTTAAACGGGAACCCGATTCCGCTGGAGCGAGGCGGTCCCGTTCGTATGATTATCCCTTGGGCACACGGTTTTAAGTCCATCAAGTGGCTGCAGCGCCTCGTTCTCACCAACGACCATCGCGCCAACGACACCTACGCCGACGCCAACAACGACCCGGAGTCGCACCTCAAAACGGCGGCCTACGTGGATCGTGTCTCGGAGCGGCTCGGCACTAACAAAGCTGCCATACTCCGTGGTACGGTGATCTCGGGCCTGTCCGGGCTCAAGAGAGTCGAGTACTGGCTGCGCCGCACCACCACGAAAGAGCCCGATCTCCCCGTGCGCGATCCTGCCTGGGATACTGCGACGTGGCAACCGTGCCGTCTCGACACGCCTCCCTCTGACTGGCGTTCGGTGTTGCCAACGGACGTGCGTCCTACCGAAGTCTGGGGATTCGACCCTAAAACGGGCAAGCCCAAAGACTGGCCCCTGCGCTACGGGATGACGGGCTGGACAGCAAACTTGGGCATCTTACCGCCTGGCCTGTACGAGTTTCGCGCCCGCAGCGTGGATCGCAATGGCTTCGCGCAGCCCGAGCCGAGACCCAACCGTCAAACGGGCTTGAACGCAATCGAGGTACGGCGCTTTGAGGTCACTGCCCGATGATAATCTACGGAACCGCCCTGCTTGCGCTCTGCCACCTTGTGGGTGTGGTGTTAGGAGATCTCCTCGGAAAGTCACTCGGGGTCAAGGCCAATGTGGGTGGGGTTGGAATTGCGATGCTACTACTGATCTCCGTGCGCCTAGCACTCCACAAGCGCGGCTGGCTAGAAGCAAAGTCCGAGGCGGGTATTCACTACTGGGGCGCTCTCTACATCCCCGTGGTCGTGGCGATGGCGATGCAACAGAACGTCGTGGCGGCGCTCCGTGGCGGCCCGATGGCCTTGCTCGCAGCGGTGCTGACCGTGCT
>JANNDD010000562.1:0-12411 GCA_031387365.1 Armatimonas sp.
ATCCAAACCGCCCAGATGTACCGGGTAGATGTGCTCCACCTGAAAAGCAAAGTTAAAAACTCTCTCTGGGGCGCGGCAGTATTCACACAGAAAGCCTGCTCGCTCAGCCACACGGGGATAAAAAGTGTTCATGCCTTGACATGCTGAAGCGACTGTGCGCGTGTTATCGTCGCCTCAAAAGAGCGAGCGACTAACACCTCTAGCTCACTCTGCTCTTCACTAGTCAGACTCACATGACTGTTTTTTAGCTCTTGTAGGCGAGCTTGTTGCTCTGAACTAAAAAAGGTGTCCCCACGATTGAATGGCCAAATAGTAATGGGTAAGGACAACTCCTGAGGCAAGCGATTCAGAAGTGCCTCCAGAGCCTCGAACGGTGTCCGTCCAAAGCCCTGAATCTCACCTGCACATGCACGAAACTGAGCATCTTCCATAGCACCCCGCCCGAGGGGACTGTCTGCTTTAGCTGACGGGGGAATCGGCGTCCTATCTGCCGAAGGCTTCGGGGAAACACGGTTCAAATTATTGCTTCTTTCTTTTCCGGGTTAGACTTAGTGAGTGGAGTGTCAATCAGAACGTAATGCAAAAAGCATACAAGTACCGCGCGTATCCAAGTAAAGAGCAAGAACAGGCTATGCTGTCTTTGCTCAATACGCATCGGCATTTGTATAACGAGGCACTTTCTCAAAGAAAACACTTTTATGAGAGTGAAAAACGGACGGTTACTTACAAAGAGCAGTCGGCGCAACTGACTCAGGACAGGAAAGTCAATCCCTATCTTGCCGGTGCTAACTTCTCCTCTTGCCAACGAACGCTTAGACGTCTTGACAGAGCAATGCAAGCCTTCTTTCGACGCATCAAAGCAGCACCCAAAGGGTACCCGAAACCCGGCTATCCTCGCTTCAGAGGGTACGGCAGATTCGATTCTGTTGAGTTCACTATCGGTGACGGCGCAAAGCTCACCAAGGATTGCAAAGCTCGCTTCATGGGAGTCGGTGATGTCAAAATCAAGATGCACCGCCCTATCCTTGGTAAAGTTAAGACGGCACGATTCAAGAAAGAGGCTAACGGTTGGTATGTCGTCGTCTCCAGTGTCCTCCCAGACTTTGACGGAGAGCCTTCTGAGAATCCTAGCGTTGGTATTGATCTTGGGTTGAAGTCCTTCTTCGTAGATTCCAACGGGGATGAAGTCAAGCCGCCTAAACTCTACCGGAAGGCTCAAAAGAAGCTGAAAAGGCTTCAACGCGCCGTTGCGAGAAAGAAGCGGGGAGGCTCCAATCGAAGAAAAGCCGTCAAGCATCTTGCCAAGTTTTCCCAGCACGTCAAGAACCAGCGCGGTGATTTTCACCACAAAGTCGCTCTTGACTTGGTGAAGAAATACGGCAAGATCGCTCACGAAGATTTGAATGTCAAAGGCATGATTCGTTCTCCGGGTACCCTCAGGGTGCTTGCCAAATCCACCCACGATGCCGGTTGGTCGGGGTTTATTGCAATTCTCTCTCACAAGGCTGAAAGTGCCGGTGTTGAGGTAGTTGCTGTAAATCCCAGACACACAACCCAGACGTGCAGTAATTGCGGGTGTTTGCCCGTCGTTTCGCTGACACTGCGCGATCGGTTGTACAACTGTCTGCATTGTGGCTTCTCGCTTGATCGCGACTTTAACGCCGCAATCAACATCAAAAACAGGGCTTTTTGCCCTGACCAAAACACGCGAAGCTTGGTAGCTTCGCCCACGGCTCGGACGGAGCCTTTGGGAGTTAATCAAGAGGATTGCCTCATGGATTTCCCAAGAAGCTCCCTGCTTTAGCGGGGAGAGTCGTCACGAGAAAATTGTATCACTTTCCTTTGCTACCGCACCTCCATCATAGCATGGCCATTGACGGTGGGAACGGTGAACTTCACCGCGCCGCCCTCCGTGGTGAAAGGCAATGACTCGCCCTCGGGGACAAGTTTAACGGAAGAGACAGGCTGGCCAAGACGCACAGCGACCTCGATATTATGCACCGGGATCACGTCCTCGATCACATCAAAGGCCTGCCCACGCCGCTCGGGGATGTAGTGAAGCAGATGGACAATGTGTCGCCCCTCAGCCTCTTGCTTGTTGAGCGTGGCAAGCAGCGACGACGGGCCTTTGACCGAGAGCACCGGGCGCGGCAGGAGCATCGCAATCGCGTCCTTGAGCATCGTCTTCACCCAGAGCGGGGCATTGAGCTGGTACTGGCGAAAGATCGGGTGGGCGAAGTAGATTCCCGCGCCACTCGCAACCACGGCAGGGTACTTACGCTCCCCCGACGACGGCGTGTGGGCGTGCGAGCAGAAGTGTCGCCACGTCCGGTTGAAGTAGGGCACTTCTGCCCAGCAGAGCACGCTTCCGCCATTGCTAGGCATCACTTCCAGCGCTTTCTGATACATCACGTGGCCGGTCTTGGGTAGGTTCTCGCCGATCCCATTGCCGGGCACGATAAAGTCCGGTGAGAACGGCGCATCGCCCACGGCTTTCACGCCCAGCTCGCCCGTGACAAACTGCCCATCGCTGCCGAGACCCGATTTATACGACGCGATCACGGTGCCGCCGTTATAGACAAACGCATCGAGTTTAGAGGATAAACGTGTATCAAAAGGAATCTCATCGGGGAGAATTAAGAGCTTGTAGCGCATCCAGTCGGACTGACTGTCAATAATATCGAACTGGATGCCCAGCTCCTGCAGCATCCGGATCCCACCGTGAATGTGCGCGAGATTGCGGCCACTGTGCGGGCTGTACTCGGTGAACTCCTCACTGGTCAGCAGCGCCACATCGGTGACAGGCGTCGCCCCGACACACCAAGGCTCTTTGGCTTTTACCTGACCGTAGACACCGCCAATTAAGTCGTAAGTCGCCGCGTCGATCTTGCCTGAAGGGTGGAGCTGATCGCCGATCGAGCACTGCGCCGTGAGCGCGAGCATGTGAAAACACTCAAACTCAAGCGCAGCCGGGTTTTTGAAGCTATGAAAATCCCCCCACGATGTATGAAACTTGCCGGTCATCCCTAGACACGGCAGTCCGAGCGTGCGGGCGTAGCGCTGTGCCTGCGGGAAGTGCAGGTAGCCCCACCCGCCCGAGGGCAGCGACTCCAGCTCCCAGTGCGAGTAGCTCTCTGACTCGCCACGATGACGCGTCCCGACATGGCCGGAGTTATAGAAAATGGTGCAGTCCGGGCTGAGCGTGCGCACAAACGCCGTCATCTCCGCTTGCCAGTCCTGAATCACTTGGGTTGCAAAGCGCTGCCGATCCGAGGCGTCCTGCGGATTTAGCCCCGCCGCGTCCATTGCGGCGATCCAGTGCGGTGCGAAAGAGACACGCGGTCCGACGATATCAAAGAACAGGCCATCAACTTCTGGCACACAGGCAAAGAGATCCTTCACGTGGTCAAAGAGAAACTGGCGGTAGCCCGGATGAAACACGTCCAGCACACGGTAGAAACCCGGCTCGAAGGGCTTGGTGCCGCTCTGGCGTCCGTCCTCTTCGATCATCAGCCACTCGGGGTGTCGCTCTGCCGTGTAGTCGTCCCACTGTACGGTGGTGTAGATCGGCACACGGATATCTTTCGCATGGCACGCCGCGATCTGCTCAGGCAATAGATTCTTGTTACTCAGATTAGGGTGGACGCGCTCAGGGTGTGCCTTGCTGTCGTAGTAGAGCCAGCCGTGGTGACAGCGGGCAAAACTGGTGATAGAGTTCACGCTGGCCTTCTCCAGTGTCGCAGCGAACTCAGCGGCATCAAACTCGGCACCAATGCCAGGAATGTCAGGAGACGTATGGAAATCCAGGTGAACCTGGCGAAATCGCAGTTGCATACTACTTCATTCGTCACCGAGGGAACGAGTTCCTCTCGCTACGGCACCAGTCCAGGCTCATCCTCAAACTCCTCACCGCATGCCAGTGCAGCGAGAAGCGCTATTGTCTTCCGACAGTCGTCCTCACTTGTGTAGAGCGGGTGCGGAGCGAAGCGGATCAGATCGGGGGGACGGTGATCCGGGATGACCTCGTGACGGCGTAGTGCCCGGCAGAGCGCGGCGGCTTTTGGGTGACGAATGGCAATGTGTCCGCCGCGCTGGCTATCTTCACGGGGCGTGGCGATAATAAAGTCTGCGTTCTCAGCCTCGTTGCGCAGAAGCGCCGTGAGTGCCAGCGACTCAGCACGCAGGCGCTCGATGCCGTAGTCTGCCAATGCCTTTGCCGTGGCCTCAAGCGGAGCAAGGGACAGAACATGCGACGTACCAAGCTGGAGCCGCGCCGCGCCGTCGGCGGGCTGTAGGGTTTCGTCGTTGGCAAAAAGAGTATCTTTGCGGCTCCCAAACCAGCCTTGCATTCCCGGCGTTTTGTTATGGTGGCGCGGATTTAGATAAAGCCCACCGACGCTCCCCGGCCCAGCAGCGAGCCACTTATAGCCGCACCAAAATGCCCCATCGCAGCCCCAGGCATCGAGCTGGTGCGGAACAATCCCAATCGAGTGCGCTAAGTCCCAGAGCAAGATGATCTTATGCTTGTACGCCGCCGCCGTCAGCCGCTCCATATCTAAAAGCCGCCCTGTGGTATAGACTACCGACGGCAAGACAGCGCAGGAGAACCTCCCTGTCGCAAACGCCCCCTCGATCTCATCTTCATTCGCAGCAGCGGCTTCCAACGCCTCGCTCGCGCTCAAACCACGAAGCTGAAGCTGGCTCTGAATTGCGTAGCGATCCGTGGGAAACGCCCCCTGCTCAATCAGCACTTTGCCCTCGCCCTCGTAGAGCGTGGCGAGAAGCTGATGGAGATTGACCGTGATCGAGCCCATCGCCACCACACTCTCTGGCCCCGCTCCGACGAGCCGCGCGAGCTGCGCCCCCGTGCGCTCCGCCAGAAAGAGCCATGGGTGCGTGCCTTCCGTCCAGCCATGAATGGCCCACTCACGCCACTCCGCCAGCGTCCGCAGCACTGCCGCCTCGGCTTCGTGCGTACACAAACCCAGCGAGTTGCCATCCAGATAGATCATTGCTAAATTGTACCTACCCGAGATTTGATCTAATCGTTTAGCCCCTCAGAAATTGTGTATAATACCAGACGATGCGTGCATTTCCTTACGGCCCAGCACCGCTGGCCATCTTGTGTCTCGCGGTAGTGTCCGGGCTCTTTTTGGCCAAAGATCAGGCCAAGAAAAAGACAGCTACCCTGACCTACTGGACGTTTGCCCGTCCGCACTACGAAGCCTACCAGAAGGCGCTTCCCAAGTTTTTGGAGACGCACCCTGGGGTGAGTGTGGACTTGCAGCTCGTGGATGGCGCGGGGCTGAATCAGCGGCTTCGGGCAGCGTTCCAAGCGGACCTCGATGTTCCCGACATGGTGGAGATCGAGATTAGTGCCGCGGGGTCGTTTTTCCGTGGCCCCAAAGAGCACATTGGCTTTATGGACATCACGGATCGGCTTAAGCGCGAGGGACTGGACAAGAAAATCGTCGCCAGCCGGTTTGCGCCCTACACCAATCGCGGGAGTATCTTCGGGCTACCCCACGATGTGCACCCCGTGATGCTGGCCTACAATCGCATCAAATTTCAAGAACTGGGCCTCGATCCTGAGAAGCTTGACACCTGGGATAGGTTTATCGAGGCGGGCATTCGTGTGAAGCAAGCGGGAAAACAGTACCTCCTAGAGATGTCTGATACGGGTGTCTCGCAGCTAGAACTCTGTCTTTTCCAGCGCGACGGTGGCTACTTCGACCCGCAGGGGAAAGTCGTCTTTGACAACGAGATCGGGATAGAGACCATGAAGTGGTACGTCCCCCTCGTCGCGAAATCCAGCAAGCGTCAGATGGGTAATGCGCTCTCCAGCTCGTTTGGGCAAGTTATGACGCAGGCGCTGGAGACGGGCTATTTTCTGAGTGTGGTCACGCCCGACTGGCGCAGCAAGAGCCATGAAAAAGATGTCGGGAGTATGTCTGGGAAGATGGGCCTGATGCCTCTTCCCGCCATCACCCCTGGAGGCCGCCGCACGAGTACTTGGGGTGGCACGATGCTGGGAATCACCAAGGCGAGCAAGTCGCCTGATCTCGCGTGGGAGTTCGCCAAGTTTCTGTACCTCAATGAGAAAGACCTCGCCGAGCGCTACGCGGACACCAATATCCTGCCCCCGGTTCCCTCCGCATGGAATCAGCCCGCTTTCGATAAAGAGTACCCTTACTACGGCGGTCAGAAAATCGGCAGAGCCTACGCCGCCCTCGCCCCACAGGTACCACCGCAGTACGCCAGTGCCTTCGTCGAGCTCGGCAAGGGGAAGATGGGCCAAGCGCTGATCCGGTGCGTCGAGTACTACAATAAAAATGGCGAAGACGCAGGCTGGGACGCCTTTGTGCGCACCACCCTCAAGTCCCGCGCCGACGAAGTGCGCAAGCAAATGGCGAGGAACCCGTTTTGAGTTGGGTTTCCCTCCTCCCCCAGCCCCTCCTCCCGATAACGGGAAAGGAGGGGAGCCAGAAGTGGATTGCGGGTTTCCTATCGTCTCGCGAATACCCTCAGCCCGGCACGGGCTTCGCGGCACGCAGTGCCATTGCAGACGCCGATTTCAATCGGCGGAGTCTGGGCGTATGATTACCCGGCTTCAGATAGACGGCTTTAAAAACCTCGTTGACGTGGACATCCACTTCGGCAAGTTCAATGTCATCACAGGAGCTAATGGAGTTGGGAAATCAAATCTCTTTGATGCAATAAAATTCGTTTCATTACTTATAACAAAATCAATATTTGAAGCAGCGAAAGAAATTAGAGGAAGTGAAAGAAACTTCAACCAACTCTTCACACAACTATCCAAAGCAAAAATAATTAACTTCCAAATAGCATTTGGAGATAATAATACAGAATTCAATTACAATTTATCCATATCAGGATCTACCCAAAAAGCGGAAATCTCAGACGAAAAACTAATTAATTCTCAAACGGGAGAACCTATCCACGATTACAAGACTGGATGGACAGAGACACCCGAACATAGCATTTTAAATACATTTCGATCTCTACTCATACTAGATACAAAGAATGATTTTAAAATACATAATTGGAAAATATTCAATTTATCATCTAAATACCTCCGACAGGAAGACAGTTTCAATGATTCCTTTTTTATTGGAGAACATGGCGACCATATCCCTGCAACGCTGTATCGTTTAACCGAAATGTTACCCATATCTAATGAACCCGCCCCTGAGTTGGTACTAAGTAAACTCTCAAACCGACTCTTTGAGCTAACGGGTGAGATAAAAGAAATTCGGGTTCGACGATTTGAGGAAATTGAAAAAATCTGGATCGAGATTAAAGGTCCCGATGGAGTCTGGCACAATGCGCGGGCACTTTCAGATGGGACGCTTCGGTTTCTTGCTCTTGCTGTTCTCTGGCTTGATCCAGAAGCAAGAGGTGTGTTCTGCATTGAGGAACCTGAGAACGGTATTCATCCCTCCAAGATTCCAGCCTTGATGCGCCTGCTCCGCGACATTTCGGAAAAACCAGGCTGCCAGGTGATTGTGAACACACACTCCCCAGCTCTTGTGGCACAGACACCGGCGGAAGATATTATTGTGGCCTACCCCGTCCAACGTGCAGAACCAGATGGCAGGCGCTATACTTTTCCACGCTTTGCAGGACTCAAAGGCACCTGGCGGCAGGATGCAGGAATGCATGTTGCGACGATTTCTCAGGTAATGGACTATCTTGATCCCGTGCCACAGCGCTACGAAGGTGAGCCTTTGCGCTTGCTAGACCGCGAGGATGCACGTCGTTTAATGGAGCGACGACGAGCGCGTACCTGGGAAGTGACGGAGGACTAGCGGGACATGCGATATATCCTCTGGGCAGAAGGAAGTAGCGATGCAGGACTTCGTGAAGTTCTGAACTGGCTTCTGGCACAAAATCATGTAGATGTCTCCGAGGCCATCGCAGTCGAGCATGGCGACTACCCAACGGTAGAGGATTTGCTAGAGGTAGAATGGGCAAACCTGCTCTTTCTTCATAAAGACGCGGACTCCGACAAAGAAGAAAATGGACAAGGCCCCAAGACCCGCCGCAAACAGATCGAGAGAAACGTCAAGGAGAACTTTCCACCCACCGTTTGTGTGGTGCCTGTTCAGGAAACCGAAGCTTGGCTCCTCGTTCAGACCGAACTCCCTCTAGCCAGTATCGAAATACAAGCCCGCCCCAAAGAAAAACTCAAGGCAATTCTTGAGGAAAAGCAAGGATGCCCCATGAACTTCAAAGAGTTTTCACGACAACGGACACTGCTCTGGGCACAGCTCGCCCAAAACCCGGAAGCGCTCCATCGCTTGGAGAGCCTTCCTGCCTTTCAACAGCTTGTCACCGATACAACCGAAGCGATCCAACGTCACGGGCTGACGCAACACTAGAACATGAACAACTCGACATTTTTTAAGAAGCAACAAAAGCTCGCGCCGTATCTGTTCGTCATCCCGTTTGTGCTGACGTTCTGTATCTTCTCGGCCTATCCCTACATCAAGAGCCTGACCTACTCGCTCTACGCCACCAGTGGACCAAAGGACTCCAAGTTTGTGGGGCTGGCGAACTACCAGTTTCTATGGAGCGATCCCGACTTCTGGACAGCGGTGAAGAACACGGCGCTGTTTGCGTTTCTCTCCGTCGCCATTCAGCTCCCGCTCTCGCTCGGGCTAGCGCTGCTGCTCTCCCAGAAGTGGATCAAGGGCGTGCAGCTCTGGCGGCTGGCCGTTTTTATGCCCAACTTGATGGGGCAAGTGGCCGTGGGCGTGCTCTTTGGCGTCTTGCTTCAGCCTAAGTTCGGCCTGGTCAATATCGGGCTGGCGCAGCTGCTTGGAGTGAGCTGGTTGGACCAAAAATGGCTCTCGGAGCCGCAGAATGTCTTACCCGCTCTTGTTCTTGTGACAGCCTGGATGAGCATTGGCTACAACATGATCTACTTTCTGGCCGCGCTCCAGAACGTAGACCAGGAGCTGATTGAGGCGGCAATGGTAGACGGTGCCAATGCCACGCAGCGCTTCCGCGCCGTGACACTTCCCACGATTGCGCCCGTGATGGCCTTCGTGCTAGTCACGATGACTGTCGGCAGCTTCCAGCTCTACGAATTGCCCCGAACACTTCTCAACGGCGGTGGCCCGGACAACCGGGGCCTGACCATCATCATGTATCTGTTTAACAACGGCCTGCTCTCCGGCGATCTGGGCTACGCCTCTGCGGTCGGCTGGACACTAGCGGTGATGCTGGCGTTGGTCTCCGGCATCCAGATCTGGCTCTCGGGCACGGCAAAGAAGGAGGCATAAGTCATGAAACTCTTCGCAAAGATTCTTACCTACGTGCTCCTCACGATCGCGGCGCTCTCGGCACTGATTCCCATGTGGGAGCTGTTTACGTCCACGCTGCGCCCGTCGGACAAAGTCTTCTCGGAGTACCTACGGGCCTCGAACCCGACTCTCCAGAACTACAAAGACCTCTGGGAGCTGCAGAACCCCAACTACATCCGCTCGCTCTTCAACTCACTGTTTCTAGCCTGCACGGGGGTAATGCTCCAGCTCTTCTTCTGCTCGCTGGCGGGCTTCGCACTGGCCAAGTACGAGTTCAAGGGCAAGAAGATTCTGATGGCGGTGCAGCTCTTGACGGTGTTTATTCCCGGCGCCGTGACGCTTGGCCCCGGCTACCAGCTCATGTACCAGCTTGGCTTGGTGGACACCTATCTGGGGATGCTGATCGGCTCGGCGGGCAATGTCTTTGGGATATTTCTGTTCCGCCAAGCCATGCTCGCCGTCCCGGATGAGCTCATGAACGCGGCGCGCATTGACGGCTGCACGGAGTTTGGGATCTACTGGAATATCGTCATGCCCATCGTGCGCCCCATGACCGGCGCGTTCTGCCTACTGACATTCATGGGAAGCTGGAACAGCCTTCTCTGGCCCAGCATGATGCTCCAGAGCCCGGGGCACCACACGCTCCCCATCGCGCTCTCTAGCCTTGTGGGCCTCTACAGCCAGAAGTACGGCATGACGATGGCGGGCACTTTCGTCATGGTGCTCCCCGTCGTCGTGCTGTTCTTAGTGCTCCAGAAAGAGTTCATCTCCGGCCTCACCAGCGGTGCGGTGAAGGGGTAGGCATCCATCCCCCCAGCCCCCTTCTCTGTTCCAAGGAAGGGGGAGAGGAGAACCAATGGCTGAATTTTTCCGATTTCGTCAAGTCTACGAAGCCATCTTCTACCAGAGCGAAACACCGCTCCAATGGGCAATGGACAAGATGGCAACACAGGCCGCGAAACTGCTGGTAGGATTGAATGACTATCAGTACGAGGGCATGGACTATGTCAGCGATGATGGGTTGGAAAACTGGTATGCCTTGAGCCGAGTTCATGACATGCTGGTCTGTCAGCTCTACGGTCAGCACTCCCTGGAGCTTACTAAAGATACCTACATAATCTGGTGGGAGTGGGTTGGCTTCACCACAAGCGAGCCAAATACCTACCACCCATTCTGGCACGAGATTGTTGAGCTGATCGAGGATGACACTCTCACTGAGCCGGTTCAGATCCAACACTTTTTTTGGCCTGCGCTGACGTTCGGAGAGCTTCTCTTCGCACGCGCGGGAGTCCGTGTGAGGGCCCAGCCTGGCTTCTTTATCAAAGCACAGACCGAGCGTCACACCCTATTCTTTACGTTCACCCGAGGCTGGAGACCTACCGAAGATCTCTCCAAGGGCTGGGGTAGCAACTCACAGTGGCGCACCAACTTCCGCCGCGACTACGCTACCAAGACAGGCTACTGGTTCAACCGTGATGGTCGCTGCGATCTCACAGTTGGCGAGCTACCATCGGTCTGGAGCAGTGATGACTGTTTCTCGGAAGAGCTTACCTACGACGAGCACGTGGAACTTCTCGTCAACCGTTGTTTTGTTCGCACCCCAAAGCCCGACAAGGACTACTGGATTTTCGGCAGTCGCCTCTTTGTGCCCTACAAAAACGCAGAGCACCTGCGATAGAATAGTGCTATGGGACACTTAAGCTACACCTCAGAGGAAATTGGCCAGCGCGGCGAAAAGTTCTACAACGAGAAACTCCGTGCTCTGATCGAGACGCCCGCAAATTTGGGAAAGCGTCTTTCTGTAGATATAGTGACAGGCGACTACGAAATTGACGATGACGCCATTGCCGCAGCTCTACGCTTACTGAAGCGGAATCCTGAGGCAACTCTCTATGGCATACGCATTGGGCAAGACTGCGTGTACTCTTTTGGTAGCCTCCTCAGCGAAACAAGCCTTTTACCATCTCCCCCGGCCTCGTTCCTCGGCCACCCCCCTCTTCCCCTGATGGCTCGTACCTCACCGGGAAGAGGGGCAGAATAACGGTACAGGCCCATTTATGGGTCTTGCCGACCACCCAAAGGGTACCCGGCGGGCCGGTTTACCCGCCCGGAGAAAAAATGAATATCATCCGAATCGGGGCGATTAGTGCGGGCGTTG
Source organism: Armatimonas sp. (assembly GCA_031387365.1). Taxonomy (GTDB): domain Bacteria; phylum Armatimonadota; class Armatimonadia; order Armatimonadales; family Armatimonadaceae; genus Armatimonas. Next base: position 11,488 of record JANNDD010000562.1, read on the forward strand.
CCGTGGCGGCAGGCGCGTTTGGAGCGCACGGGCTGAAGCAAGTGATTGATGCGGCGGGGCTGGAGGTCTGGAAAACGGGCGTCCAGTACCACCTCGCACATGCACTCGCGATGCTTCTCGTGGCAGCTCTAGGGGCGAATATCGCAAAACCGGAGCGCATCGGAGCGCTCTTTCTAGCGGGCCAGATTATCTTTGCCGGGAGTCTGTACTTACTAGCCGTGACGGGTATGAAATGGCTGGGGGCGATCACGCCACTCGGTGGCGTCTGTTTTTTACTCGGCTGGGGAATGCTTGCCGTATCAGCGGGTAAACTCAAGACGTGAAACACACCGTTCTTCTCACCGGCCCCGGCGGGCGCATCGGGCCGCATATCCTGCCCACGTTCCATGAGCAGTTTGAGCTTAAGATTCTCGACCAGAGGCCTATCGAGAGCGAGCCCGAGACCATTGTTGCGGATCTTTCAAGTATCGAAATACTCACAGCGGCGATGGCGGGTTGCGACACCGTGGTGCATCTCGCGGCGACCAGCGACGAGGCGCCGTTTGTCGAGGAGCTGGTTCCCAACAACGTGATTGGGCTCTACAATGTCTTTGAGGCAGCGCGGGCGGCAGGCGTGAAGCGGGTGGTCTTTGCCTCGACGGTGCAGGCAGTAAGCTACTACCCCCACGACCACACCGTCCAGAGCACCGATCTCCCGCGCTCGGTGAGTCTTTTTGGTGTCACCAAGGCAATGGGCGAGACGATGGGGCGTTACTACCACGATAAACACGGGCTGGAGTTTATCGCTGTGCGCATCGGCTGGTTTCTCGACTACGAGCACGAGTGGCTCAAGTCCGGCAGGGCGAACTCCATCTGGCTCTCGCCCAAAGATGCCGCAAGCTTTCTTGCCCGCTGCGTCACGGCAGAGAATGTCGGCTACGCGAT